>NZ_JACJEQ010000020.1:0-68749 GCF_014164125.1 Pseudoalteromonas sp. SG44-8
GTAATAATGGCAGAGATAACAGAAGGGTAAGTGCATTCATTTTGCCTTCATTATAAAAGGTTTTAAATAATGAGTTTGTTTACAGCAATCCAATAAATGGGCTCATTCAGTAAAAGGATAGTTTTTGATGTTTTTTAAAAAATACAGCATGTTTTGCGTGCTCTCTCTTTGTGCCAGCTTGGTACTAGGCGGTTGCTCAGAGCCATCTTCACAAGGCTCTGAGCAGGCAGAGGTTGATGTTGCTAAATACCCATGGGCAAAAGAGCATCAAAACCACCCTGAGTGGCCGATGGAGATACGTGAAGAGGTGTATGGCGATGCAGATACCTTCTCAACCCCGCGGTTAATGTTTTGGAATAAATACAAATACAGTGAGGTACGCACGCTGTGGTCATCTCGTTTAGATGGCTCTGACAGGCGCCGTATTATTCCAGAAGAGGTATTTATGCAATTTAGACCCGTAGGGCTACATAAACCAAGCCGCTCCCCAGATAACCGCTATATAGCTATTTCGGGTTATATCAATGATAGAGCGACACGCCAGCTTTACGACACCAAAGAACAAAAACTAATCACCATGTCAGGCGGGGGGGGGCATCCTTCATTTAACTGGACCTCAGATAGCGATAATGTAATTTTTTATGCAGATGGTAAACATTACAACTACAAAGTATCAACAGCAACACTTACACAGCGCGAAATAATTTACTCTGACGAGTTATTTTTACTCCCAGGCGATAAAGAGTTTTTAGCGATAAAGCACGACGGCTTTTGGATACATAAGTTTAATGGTGAAGTAGTACGCAAAGTTGATTTTGGTTTCCCAAAAGAGTGGGAGATGAAAAACCACCGTATTTCACCGGATGGAAAATATTTGGCGTTCATGACTCAAGGCAGACCAAAAGCGCATTTTCATTGGGTGAATATTGCCAACCCTGAAATAGAGCACTCAGAAATAGGGGAAGGTAATGGCGTTATTTTTTCTCTGGATGAAAATGCCACCCTTAAATTTGGTTATAACCCAATGGGCGAGGTTGATGAGCTTGGTAAGCCTGTTACTTATAGCATTATCACTAGAACCAATATTTTAACAGGTGAGCAACAGGTAACGCGTACTAAAGAAATGAGAATTTGGGGAATGAGGTCAATATACCCTATAGCAATTACCAACCAAAAAGCACAGGGTAACTAGTTATGCATGAAATGAGCAAAGGATCTGCAAGCCCGTTAGTGTATTTACTAACTGGATATGTTGAGAATAATAAACCGGTGGGTAAATTAACGCCGGTAGCAAATCGAATCGTGGTGGCCGAGCAGCCTGAGTCAGCCACTTACGATACAAAAAAGCCTATTGTATTAAAAACAAATAGTGCTGGTATTTTATCGACAATAAACAGTGAGTCGTTAGAGGTACGCCTGCCATTTCATGCCTACACGGCTAATAATAATCAACGGCCTATTATTATTCCGCCAATGGAGTCCATTGGGCTTATTGCCAATAATAGTCCTAGTGGATGGGCGAAAGAGTTTGTTGATAATTTAAAAAGTTTTAAATAATGAGTGTGTTTACAGCAATCCAATAAATAGGCTCATTCAGTAAAAGGATAGTTTTTGATGTTTTTTAAAAAATACAGCATGTTTTGTGTGCTCTCTCTTTGTGCCAGCTTGGTACTAAGCGGTTGCTCAGAGCCACCTTCACAAGGCTCTGAGCAGGCAGAGGTTGATGTTGCTAAATACCCATGGGCTAAAGAGCATAAAAACCACCCTGAGTGGCCGATGGAAATACGCGAAGAGGTGTATGGCGATGCAGATACCTTCTTAACCCCGCGGTTAATGTTTTGGAATAAATACAAATACAGTGAGGTACGCACGCTGTGGTCATCTCGTTTAGATGGCTCTGACAGGCGGCGTATTATTCCAGAAGAGGTATTTCAAAAGCTTGAATCTATTAGTATACATGCACCAGCTCGCTCACCAGATAACCGTTATATCGCTATTTCGGGTTATATCAATGATAGAGCCACGCGCCAGTTATACGACACTAAAGAGAAAAAGCTAATCACCATGTCAGGTGGTGGTGGCTACCCGTGGTTTAATTGGACGTCAGACAGTAAAAATGTAATTTTTTACTCAGATGGCAAAAACTTTAATTACCATGTTCCAACAGGCGAGCTAACCCCACGACCACAAATTCACCACAGTGGCGCTGCTTTTTTACTCCCAGGCGATAAAGAGTTTTTAGCGGTAAAGCACGATGGCTTTTGGATACATAAGTTTGATGGTGAGGTAATACGCAAAGTTAATTTTGGTTTTCCACGTAAGTGGGAGATGGTGGACCACCGTATTTCACCGGATGGAAAATACTTAGCGTTTATGACTCATATCAGACCAAAAGCGCATTTTCATTGGGTGAATATTGCCAATCCGGAAATAGAGCACTCAGAAATAGGGGAAGGTAATAGCGTGATTTTTTCTTTGGATGAAAATGTCACTCTTAAATTTGGTTATAACGATTTTAAAGAGCCAACTAGTCGAGATGAAATACCTGACATATACAGCATTATTACTAAAACGAATATTTTAACAGGCGAACAAAAAATCACACGAGTAAAGGAAATGGGTATTTGGGGTTTGGACAGATTATCACCAGTAGCGATTACCAACCAAAAAGCACAGGGTAACTGATTATGCATAAAATGAGCAAAGGATCTGAATAGAGTGGAGACAACAGTGGGAATTAAAATAGAAAACTTATCTAAGCAGGATCGGCCATAAAGTAAAGTATATTATGGTTGCTTTAGGTTTGGTTTGAATTATATAACCGTAAAGTTGGCTTTATACGAAATTTATTTTCTTTTATTGTGGTTTTTCATTCCATTTAAAGGTGAGATTATGCTTGCATGCGCAGTTTTGAAGTGTTAAAAATAGGGCTCACTGAACACACACATTTAGTAAAGACGATGCAAAACACTCATTTAATTACATTAAAACTGAACCTCTTACTGCAAGCGCACGTGAGCGGGGATTAGTGTATTTGCATTAAGTAAACACAAAAAACCCCGCATATCGCGGGGTTTTTTTTATCTCGCATCCAGGGCAGCAGAGAATTAAGGGTAGATTATGCAAGAACAAGATAAAGTATGGATTTTCGACACCACTTTACGTGATGGTGAGCAAGCGCTTAAAGCGAGCCTGACTGAAGAAGATAAAATCCAGCTGGCGCATACTATTAGCCGCCTAAATGTGGATGTGATGGAAGTAGGTTTTCCGGTTTCGAGCCCTGCCGATTTTCGTTCAGTGCAACGTATAGCGACAGAAGTGAAAGGCCCGATTATTTGTGGTTTAGCACGCGCTGTTGCTAAAGATATTGAAGCCTGTGGCGAAGCACTTCGCACAGCACAACAAAGTCGAATTCATACTTTTATTGCTACCAGCCCTTTGCATTTAGAACACAAGCTACGTATGAGCTTAGATGATGCGACAGCCATGGCGGTTAAATCAATTAAGCTTGCCCGTAATTATACTGATGATGTGGAATTTTCATGCGAAGACGCAGGCCGTACGCCGCATTGGGATTTATGCAAAATTGTTGAGCAGGCGATTAATGCTGGTGCATCAACCATCAACTTACCAGATACAGTTGGTTTTGTTACGCCAGACGAATACGCGGCGATGATCCGCCATTTAATGAATAACGTGCCAAATATTGATAAAGCGCGGTTAAGTGTACATTGTCATAATGATTTAGGTTTGGCTGTTGCCAATTCTGTTGCAGCGGTGCAAGCCGGTGCACGGCAAATCGAATGTACTATTAATGGTATTGGTGAGCGTGCGGGTAACTGTTCACTTGAAGAAGTGGCGATGATCATGAAGATGCGCCAAGACCACTTAAAAGTGTATACCAATATTCGCAGTGAAGAAATCTATCGCGCTTCACGCCAAGTGGCGAAAATTTGTAATATGCCAGTGCAACCTAACAAAGCGATTGTTGGCGAGAATGCTTTTGCCCATAGTTCAGGTATTCATCAAGACGGTGTATTAAAAGCGCAAAATACCTATGAAATTATGTCACCAGAAAGCGTCGGCGTACCAAATAACCAATTAAATATGACCTCACGTTCGGGTCGTCATATTATTGAGCACCGCCTTGAAGAATTAGGCTATCAAAAATCTGATTACGATATGGATAGCCTATATGAAAGCTTCTTAACCCTTGCAGATCAAAAAGGTACAGTGTACGACTATGACCTTGAAG
Source organism: Pseudoalteromonas sp. SG44-8 (assembly GCF_014164125.1). Taxonomy (NCBI): domain Bacteria; kingdom Pseudomonadati; phylum Pseudomonadota; class Gammaproteobacteria; order Alteromonadales; family Pseudoalteromonadaceae; genus Pseudoalteromonas; species Pseudoalteromonas sp. SG44-8. The sequence continues at coordinate 4,256 of NZ_JACJEQ010000020.1, forward strand.
CGATGATTTATTTTAACCAAATCAGTGATAAAGACGACAAATACCAATTAGAGTTTGTTAACTCAACGTCTAACTCGCAATCAGTAGCAAGCTCAACTATTGGTATGACGATTAATGGTGAGTCTAAACAAGAAGCAGCCACTGGTAATGGCCCTGTAGAGGCATCATTCTTAGCGATTGAACGTTTAACGGGTATGACTGTTGAAATGATTGAATTTAATCTAGAGGCGACCGGTGAAGGCGCCAGTTCATTAGGTGAAGTAAATATAATAGCTAAATACGATGGCCGCCCTTATCACGGCGCGGGCATTGCCGCGGATGTGGTTGAGGCGTCAGTACGCGCCATGATCCGCGTTTATAACTTAATTTATCGCGCACAAAAAGTGTCTGATTTAAAACAACAAAGGAAAGCAGGATGAGTCAATCAAATTATAGCGTTGCCGTATTAGCAGGCGACGGTATCGGCCCAGAAGTAATGGCAGCAGCAGAGCAAGTATTGGATGCTGTGAGCAGTAAATTTGGTTTCACTTTAACTCGTCATCATCATGCCATTGGCGGCGCTGCGATTGATCAATTTGGTAAAGCGTTACCCGATCAAACCCTTGCAGCGTGTGAAAGTGCCGATGCAATTTTGTTTGGTTCAGTGGGCGGTCCAAAGTGGGAGCATCTTCCTGCCAATGAGCAACCAGAGCGCGCATCACTTTTGCCACTACGTAAACACTTTGGTTTGTTTTGTAACTTACGCCCAGCGCAACTATTACCAGCACTGAGCGCTGCATCGCCATTACGTGCCGATATAAGCGAAAAAGGCTTTGATATTTTATGCGTGCGCGAGCTAACGGGCGGTATTTACTTTGGCGAAAAAGGCCGCAGTGGCGAAGGGGCTGAAGAAGTGGCGTTTGATACACAAACTTATTCACGCAAAGAAATTGAACGCATTGCACGTTTTGCCTTTGAAGCAGCAAAATTACGTAATAACCATGTAACGTCGGTTGATAAAGCCAACGTATTAGCATCAAGTGTATTATGGCGCGAAGTAGTAACCGAAGTAAGCAAAGACTTCCCAGAAGTAAGCCTTGATTATATTTACGTTGATAACGCGGCAATGCAGTTAGTTAAGCAACCAAGCCAGTTTGATGTGTTACTGTGTGATAACTTATTTGGTGACATATTGTCAGATGAATGCGCGATGATCACCGGATCTATGGGCTTATTGCCATCGGCAAGTTTAAATCAGTCAGGCTTTGGTATGTATGAACCTGCTGGTGGTTCGGCACCTGATATTGCTGGTAAAGGGGTGGCAAACCCAATCGCACAAATTTTAAGTGCCGCGTTAATGCTACGTTATTCACTAGGCCAAGATGAAGCGGCGCGCAGCATTGAAAAAGCAGTAGCCGAAGCGGTCGAAGCAGGCGTAGGTACACCGGATATTTACCCAAATGCAGGTTATACAACGCAAGACGTTGCCGCAGCAATTGTCGCTCGTATATAAAACAGCACGTATTTAAACAATTATTCACTCGCTGCACCGTCACGCGGCGAGTCAAACAAATTAGGGGATCAGCAAGTGGCCCAAACGTTATACGATAAAATCTGGCAAGCACATGTAGTTGCTAGTATTAATGAGCAAACCGATTTACTTTATATTGACCGTCATTTAGTACACGAAGTGACATCGCCGCAAGCTTTTGCTGGCCTGCGAGAGAAAAACCGTAAAGTGCGTTGTCCTGAAAAAACCATCGCAACGATGGATCATAATGTATCGACCAAAAGCCGCTCATTAGATGCCGCCAGTGAAGTATCAAAAAACCAATTGATGGCGCTTGATGCCAACTGCAAAGAGTTTGGTATTGTACTTTACGATTTAAACTCAATTAACCAAGGCATAGTGCATGTAATGGGGCCTGAGCAAGGTATTACTTTACCTGGCACTACCATTGTTTGTGGTGATAGCCATACCTCTACTCACGGTGCATTTGGTGCGCTGGCCCATGGTATTGGTACGTCTGAGGTTGAGCACGTACTCGCGACGCAAACACTACAACAGAAAAAAGCCAAGTCATTAAAAATTCAAATTAATGGTGTACTACGTCCAACGGTTACAGCCAAAGATTTGATCATGGCGGTGATTGGTAAGCTAGGTACCGCTGGTGGTACAGGTTATGTGGCAGAGTTTTGTGGTGAAGGCATTGCAGCACTGTCAATGGAAGCGCGTATGACATTGTGTAACATGAGTATTGAAATGGGCGCTAAAGCGGGTTTAATCGCTTCAGACCAAATCACTTATGATTACTTAAAAGGCCGCCCATTTGCTCCACAAGGCGATGATTTTGAAGCTGCAGTTGCCTACTGGGAAACCTTAAAAACTGACGAAGGTGCGCAGTTTGATTTAGAAGTTGAACTAGAAGCGAGTAGCATTCAGCCGCAAATTACTTGGGGCACTAGCCCTGAGCAAGTTATTGGTGTTGATGAATGCATTCCAGATCCAGATCAAGAGCCTGATTTAATTAAAGCTGATGCGATTCGCAGCGCGCTTAAATATATGGGTTTAACGGCCGGTGATAAGTTATCGTCAGCGAGCGTAGATACGGTATTTATCGGTTCATGTACCAACAGCCGAATTGAAGATTTACGCGCCGCCGCACAGATTGTTGAAGGTAAAAAAGTGGCTGCTGGTGTTGAGGCGTTAATCGTACCAGGCTCTGGCTTGGTGAAAAAACAGGCTGAAGATGAAGGCCTAGCTGATATTTTCAAAGCTGCTGGTTTTGAGTGGCGTGAACCGGGTTGCTCAATGTGCTTAGCCATGAACGATGACCGCTTAGGTGCAGGCAAGCGCTGTGCATCCACCTCAAACCGTAACTTTGAAGGTCGCCAAGGCCGTGGTGGTCGTACACACTTAGTAAGCCCTGCAATGGCCGCTGCGGCAGCTATTCATGGTCGCTTTGTTGATATTAGAGGAGAAGCCTAATGAGCATTTTTTTTAGTGGCTTAATGGCCCCACTTGATAAAAACAACGTCGATACCGACCAAATCATTCCAAAGCAGTTTTTAACCTCAACCAGCCGTGATGGTTTTGATGCGGCGTTGTTTTATGATTGGCGCTATTTAGATAACGACGAGCCAAACCCTGAGTTTATTTTAAATCGGCCATGTTACCAAGGCGCGCAAATATTACTAACTCGCGATAACTTTGGCTGCGGCTCATCACGTGAGCACGCTCCATGGGCGCTTAAGCAATATGGTTTTGAAGTGATTTTAGCGGAAAGCTTTGCCGATATTTTCTTTAATAACTGTGGCAATAACCAGATGTTAGCTATTGCACTACCAGCACAAACATTGGAAGACTTATTTGTACTGAGCGAGCAACACGACGATATTCATATCGACATCGATCTTGAAAACCAAACGCTGACCAGCAATAAGTTTGCCCCAATTAGCTTTGATATTCGCAAAGACGTAAAAGAGCGTTTATTAAGTGGTTTAGATTTTATCGGTGTCACCGAAACCCTCAACCCACAAATCGATGCCTTTGAAGCAAAGCTTAACGCCGAGCGACCTTGGCAGTAAAGGTTTAAAAGTCATTAAACAATGAAACGCGGCTAAGGCCGCGTTTTTTATTGCTGCGGTTAAAAATAGTTGTTAACTTCGGAACATTATTGGCAATTAAACATTGAAAGAACTATTTATGCGAACGCTTTCTCCAAAATATATAGGCATTATTTTAGGTGTGCTTTACGGCATATCTATACGGGTATTTCTAGAGTTTAGTGATGCGTTTAACTTCGGCAGTTTAGTCACTATTTCTTTTATGTTTTTAGTCCCCATTGCGATTGGCTATATTCGTATTTATTTTGAATGCAAACTCAATAAATCAATGTCTTATAAGCAAATGGCAGTTAAGGCTTGGCAGCCTATTTTTATATTTTTACTGGTCAGTGTAGTCACTCTTTTAGAGGGGAGTATCTGTGTCGCCATGGCGCTACCAGCATTTATGTTATTTGCAAGTATAGGAGGAGTCTTAGCTGGATTTGTACATCGTAAATTAGAAAAAGAAAGTAAAAAAGTCGTCATGTCAGTGGCATTAATACCTTTGATTTTATCACCGCTAGAGGTGAATTTTTTAAAGCTATCGCAAACATACGAAGTTAAAAATTCAGTTGTTATCAATGCACCAATAGATGTTGTTTGGCGGCAATTGGCGAATGTAAGTTACATTGCAGACGAAGAGTTCCCAATGTCATTTTCGCAATTAATAGGTATTCCTCGCCCTTTGCAGGCGGATATGGATGCACAAGGTGTAGGTGCAGTGAGAACCAGTAAATGGCAAAAGAACATTGTATTTAAAGAAGTTATAACCGATTGGCAGCCAAATAAACAAGTGCTCTACCAGTTTGATATCGACCCTGATTTGATTCCAGACAACGCACTAGATAAACATGTAAAGCTAGGTGGAGAATATTTTTCTCCTCTTTATGGAGGCTATTATTTAGCAGAAACCGCTAATGGACAAACCGTTTTAACGTTAAAAACCACTGTTGAAGATAATACCAACTTTACTATTTACTCTCGATTATGGGGTGAGGTTATTTTTCAAGACTTTCATAATTCACTATTAAAGTTGATGAAAAGCCGAGCTGAAAAAGCCGTTTAAGCTATTTTATGGTTGGCTTGCCAACTTTTTTAGCTTACTCACCGCTGGACCACCATTCACCGCGATTACTTCCTTTGTATTTATTAACAGGCTAAGCTGCAACTTTATACTTTTAGGAACATGCTATGAAATTATTAACTGCGGCAACTTTATTGCTGGCGTCTACGGCGGCGTTTGCTCGCCCTGCGCCTTTGGTATCTATCCCAACTCATGATGGCTTTTTTGATAATATTGCCGCCTATTGTGGTAAAGCTTTTGAGGGTAAAGTAACGGTTGATAATGCCACTGGTCCTAGCTCGTTTGCGGGTAAAAAATTAGTCATGCATGTTCGTAAATGCACTGATAGAGAGTTACAAGTACCGTTTCATGTAGGTGATGATGCATCACGTACGTGGATCATTACCAAAACCGGTAGTGGTTTGAGTTTAAAACACGATCATCGCCATCAAGATGGGACTGATGATGTATCGACTATGTACGGTGGTCATACGGTTGATGCTGGGTTTGCTAACGTGCAGTCGTTCCCTGCGGATCAGTACTCAAAAGAATTGTTTGTTAGCCAAGGTATTCCACAATCTATCGGTAATACATGGCAGATGTATATTTACCCTGAAAAGTTTACTTATCGTTTAATTCGCCAAGGCCGCGAGTTTCGCGTTGATTTTGATTTAACAAAACCAATTACACCACCGCCAGCGCCTTGGGGTTATAAAGACTAAAGATTAGTCTTTGCTGGGCTTTGTCTCACATTGTAGTAATACCGTTAAAGGTGGCTGATAGGCGCGGGGTTTGGTTGGGAAACGATCATACTCTTGTACACCATCAGTCACTTTTAGCATAAACGGATTACCACGGCATAAACGGTCAGCATGGCGCAATAAAAATACACTTTGATTTTTAAAGTGCTGATAGTCGTCAGATTGAATTTCTAGATGATAGTTATTTGCGTCTAATTTTGTTTGGTAATAATGGACTTTTTCATCAAAGTCATAGAGTTTTTCGGTTTCACCTTTTTCTGCTAATACCGCATTACTGCCTATTAATAGTGCCAGTGCACTGATAATTACTAGCCTATTTGCTGTTTTTCCTTTCATAAACCTTTAACTCCATTATTGTATTGAGCGCACTATTTAATTACAGTGATGCAACGAGTTATGCTGTAAGTCTAACACCCAAAAAGGGAAAATGTGATGTTCAAACAAATAAAACAACTATTTTCAGCTTTTGATGAGCAACCAGCTCAGCTGCAAGAGCATGATTTGAAAACGGCTATAGCGGCATTATTGATTGAAGTAATGCGTGCTGATCGCGAGCAGCAAGACGATGAATTGAAAACGTTATCCCTGACTTTAAAAAAGTATTTTAATTTGAGTGATGAAGACGTTAGTGAGCTAATGCAAAGCGCAGGAAAAAGTTTGGATGACGCGATTGATTACTTTCAGTTTTCTAAACAAATTAATGATCAATGCAGCGCAGAGCAACGCATTGAAATAATTGAATTGCTGTGGCGTTTAGCCTTTGCAGATGGTGAGTTAGATCCGCAAGAAGAGTATGTAATTCGCCGTGTTTCTAACTTGTTGTATGTCGCGCATGAGGATTTTATCGCTGCCAAGTTGGCAGCGACAAAGCTGTAAGATATTAAGCAATACTTTTAATGCGTTGAAGATGCCCAGTAATAAACTGGCTGAACAGTAATGAACATGCTGCTAACGCTGCGCCGAAATAAAAGACTAATACTTGGTCGTATAGCCAAACTAAACCAAAAGCAGCAGGGATGATAACTGCGGCAATATGATTAATGGTAAAACTGACCGAAGCTGTTGCGGCAATATCTTCAGGTCTAGCTATCTTTTGAAAGTAGGTTTTTAAGGCAATAGCCATGGCAAAAAAGAGATGATCAACGACATAGAGGGCTGCTGCGAATAGTGGAGACTCAACTAGTGCGTAGCCAATAAATACCAGTATTAAGCCGCTGTATTCAAGAGTTAAGGTTTTTTGCTCGCCGATGCTACTAATCATCTGCCCTATTTTTGGAGCAATAAAAATATTAATAACATGATTTAGCATATACAAGGCGGTAATTTGGGCAACATCAAAGCCAAATTTTTCGACCATTAGAAAGCCTGCAAACACCATGAATATTTGCCTGCGCGCGCCTGAGAAAAACAAGAGTAGATAGTACAAGCTATACTCTTTGCGCAAGATGATTTTTTTGTGTTGTATTGAATTAATTTTAAAACTTGGGAACGCTAAAACTAATACCGCTGTTAATATAAGCCCACCCCCACCGAGTACAAAATAGAGCGCTTTATAGTCAGTGGCTAAATAAGTAACACTCAGCCAGATGGACCCATAAGCGAAGAGTGAAGCGATTGACTTTATTGAGAGTAACTTACCTAATTTGAGAGGCGCTTCTTGTTTATTAAACCATTGTAGGCTTAAAGATTGGTTGATGGTTTCAAAGTAGTGATAGCCTATCGACATTAATACAGTGGTGGCATACAAGCCATAAACAGTGGGGAAAAACCCTGTAAGCGCGATTCCAATCGATAATAGGCACAGGCTGATCAGCGCAACTGTTTGTTCTTTTAATACGAGTAAAATAAATACGGCTGTAAAAGCTAAAAACCCCGGTATTTCACGTAAAGATTGCAACATGCCCATGTTGGCGCCAGTAAAATTAGCCGCCTCTATTGCAAAGTTATTAAGTAGCGCCATCCAACCAGAAAAGGTGATCGCCATTATAGCAGTGGCTAATGCTAAAAAATTGAACGGCGACTGCCAGGTTTTGGCTCCAGTTTGTTCTTTCATTTTTTTCCTAAGTACATTTGTTGATATTGCAGCCCCTAGTGTAAGATGTTTTTAAAATGGCCAAAATAGCATAGTATGACACAAAGTTTATCTGATCAGACAAATTGCTGGGTGAGTATCAAATCACGCTTTAAGCGCACTAAGCTCGATAGGCCTATTCACCCAAGGGCAGGGCCAATGCCGCCTTGGCAGCATGTGCAAACTCATCAGCATACATGGGGGCAGTTAGCTTATGCCAGCAGAGGGGTCTTGACGGTGGCTACTTCACAAGGGCGCTTTGTTGTTCCGCCAAATCAAGCAGTGTGGTTACCACCGCATTTGCCTCACGAGACCTTCTGCCGTTACGGCGGTCAATTTAGCAGTGTCTATATTGATACGTCTTACGTTGCACGTTTGGGCTTGAACGCGAAGGTACTGCATATTGATGACTTATTAAAAGCAATGGTTTTAATGATTTGTAGTTGGCCAGAAGACTATAATCTAGACGCACGAACTATGCGGTTTATTGATGTATTTATTGATTGTTTAGAGTGCGCGCCAACAAGTCAATTTTTTATACCAACAGCGCAAGATAACCGTTTGACGCCAATTTTAAGTGAACTACATGCACATCCTGGATGCCATAAAACGCTTGAGCAATGGGGGCTTGAAGTTGGTGCATCGAGTCGAACATTAAATCGCTTATTTAATAAAAGTTTTTCTATGAATTTTAGCCAGTGGAAGCAAAAGCTTAGAGCATTACGCGCGGTCGAAATGTTGGAGAGTGGTCACTCTCAACAATATATTGCACAGCAGCTTGGGTTTGAATCAAGCTCGGCATTTAATACTGCTTTTAAAAAAACATTAGCAACAACGCCGGGCCAGTATCTTAAAAATAGATAATGTGCCAACTGTTTAACGTTAGCGCTGGCTTTTATTAAATATTCATCTCGAAATAGAGGTTATTTATTAAGTTTGCTGGCTAAGCTGACAAGCTGCTGAGCAAGGCCTGCAATTCGTTCTGCTGTCACAGGGTCACTAATGCGGCCATTTTCATCAAGCAAAGTGTGAATTGCAGGTACGGCAAGTTGATCTGCCAATACCAAGCTGCCGATACCCGATAAAATATCGCGAACGTGATTTAGACCACGCAAGCCACCTAAGCCTCCCGGTGATGAGGCGTATAAAGCCGTTACCTTGTTACGAAATGCTGGAACTGCGCCTTGCTCAGTACGTGATGCCCAATCAATGGCATTTTTTAGTACCGCGGTAATTGAACCGTTATATTCAGGGCTGGCAAGTAAGATGCCATCTGCAGCGCGTAGTTTGTCTTTTAATAACTGAGCGCCTACTGGTGTGCCTTGCGCTTCAACGTCTTCGTCAAACATGGGTAAGTTTAGATCTGCCAGTTTAATTACTTCAACTTCTGCACCGCTTTCTAATGCAAAGCGGGCTGCTTCATTGATCAATTTTTGGTTAAAGCTGTCTTTACGTAAGCTGCCTGCTAAGGCAATAATTTTTGGTGCTGTCATGGTGGTCGCCTTCAATAACGTAGTTGGGTTTGCCTGTTAACTACTTTAGCAAATATTTACTTGCAGAAAAGCCAAATAAACGCAAAACTTATGTGCATATACGCACAGCTAAGGTTAAGGGCAGGTATGGCGATTCAATTTGATGACTGGCAAGATGTAAAAGTAGCCTATGAAGTTGCGCGGTTAGGAACGTTAACAGCGGCGGCTGAAAAGCTCAACGTTCATCACAGTACGGTACTTAGGCGCATTAATAACCTAGAGCAAAGTTTAAATGCACGTTTATTTCATCGTCATGCCCGGGGTTATAAAGTAACTGAGATTGGCGCTAAACTCTTTACAGCAGCGCAGTCTATTAATAGTGAACTTGAACGCTTACACAATGATATTATTGCCGCAGATAGTACTTTGCGTGGTAGTTTATTGCTTACAACGGTCAGTGGTTTTATTGATGTACTGAGTGATGTGTGTGAACAATTTCAAAGTTTACATCCGCAAGTGCAGCTGGAAGTGATACTTGATCAAAACCGGTTACGTCTTGATCACGGCCAAGCACATATAGCGGTACGCGCAGGTCCTCGTCCTGATGAAGGTGATTATATCGCCCAGCATTTGGCGCATTTGTCGTCAGGATTTTATGCATCAAAGCGTTATATTGATAAGCATGGCGTGCCAAAAAGTATTAAGCAATTGCCGTTGCATAATTTTGTTTCGGGGGTGGCCGGCTATAATGGCAAAGTGCCTTATTTTGTTTGGGTTGATGAAAATATACCAACTTCACAAGTGAAATTACGCGTGTCTGAAACCTCAGAGGCAACCCGTGCGATTGTTAAAGGCTTGGGAATTGGCGGGATGCAGCATGACGTGGCGGCGCAGTATGCTGATTTAGTACCAATACTAGCGGATGAACTTAGTTGGCCAACGGATTTATGGCTAGTAACCCATCACTTAGTGCACCGAACAGCTAAGGTACAGGCGTTCAGTCAGCTTTTAAAAGCGTATTTTAAGGAGCATAAGCTCGCGTAATTTAGCTGGTTAATCTTTCTATCAGCAAAAACGTGGCTAAACAGTATTTAGCCACGTTTTGTTTAACGACTGAGAAAAATTAATTAACGTCCTTTTAAATTACGCATGTCTGCTTGTACGTTACGATAAAACCGACCTAAGCTTCTATCTTGGCTACGTAATTGCGCAAGGCTCTTAGTATTGCGTTGCTGCTCTTTTAACAGTTTTTGATAATTAGTGATACGCCGCTGCGTTAATAAGCCTTTTTGTAACGCAGCTAGCACCTGACAACCGGGTTCTAGCTGATGACTACAATCGGCAAATCGACACTGCTGCGCCAGTTCACTTATATCGTTAAAAGTAAGCTCTACACCTTGTTGACAGTCACTTAGTTGCAGCTCTCGTATGCCGGGAGTATCGAGTAACAGCGCTCCTACGTTAAGAACATGCAATGCTCGATGAGTCGTGGTGTGGCGACCTTTGCTGTCGTCCTCACGAATTGCACCAGTGTCACTTAGCTGCTGTTCACATAAGCTATTAACTAAGCTGGATTTACCTACACCCGAAGACCCAACAAAAGCTAATGTTTGACCTTTGCCGCACCATGGCATTAATTGCTCAACACTGCCACGCTCTAATGCATTAACAGACAGCACGGTTAAGTGATTATCAAGCGCTGTTAGTTGTGCTATATGTTGCTCTGGCTCTGCACATTGATCGCGTTTGGTCAGTACAACAACGGGTAAACACTCACTTTGATATGCTAACGCTAAGTAGCGCTCAAAGCGGCTTAGATTGAAATCTTGATTATGCGAGCTGACAATAAACAAAGTATCAATATTAGCGCCAATAAGCTGTTCACTTAATTTACTTCCCGCACTTTTGCGACTGAGCAATGTTAAGCGTTCAAGCAATCGGGTAAACAGCCAGTGTTCGTTGTGTTGCGTAAGTAATATCCAGTCACCCACAGTTAAGGGGGGATGATCTGAATTTACCAATACCTTGTGGCAACCCTGCTCACTCTGTACAACAAAGTGGTCGCGATGGTAGGTAATGATCCGTGCAATCAGTGTGTGCTCTAAATCATTGAGCGTAAGTTGTTGTTGGAAAAATGCGCGCCAACCCAGTTGGCTTAAACTTAAATTAGTATTCATATAACCCCATTACTGCAAAGAGTAAAAATAACAAAGGGGTTTGCTGTTAAATTTTAGCTATCAACAGCGCCCCGGCTAATGGCCGGGCAAAACTTAATATTAAAAAATAAAATTAAGCACTTACTTGCCCAGCAAGGGGGTTTAATACAATCATCAAATATCTCCTGTTTAGATGTTTATTGTGGTTTTACACCAGTTGGCACTATAGCCAAGTTTGGGTGTATAAAATACACATTAAATAGATTTTTTTACTGTAATACCGAGACGTTTGGCTAATCGCACTAAGTTAGCGCGATCAACTTTTAATGTTCGTGCTGCACTGGCCCAGTTGTAATTATGTTGTTCTAGCTGTTGGCTGATTAAATGCTGAGTAAATGTATCCGTTGCTTGTTTGAGCGAGAAATTTTGTTTATTTATGTTATTGTTATCGGCAGTTGTTAATGCGACAGGCGCTGGGTTATTTGTACTTAGGTTAAGTTCACAATGAGCAGGTTCAATAGTAATTATTGCTTGCTGCCACTGGCTTTGTTTGGCTTTTAATGCTGCACGGCTGATCACATGCTCAAGTTCTCGCACATTTCCCGGCCAGTCATATTGAGTGAGTAGTAGTTGCGTTTCGACGCTGAGTTTGAGTTGTTTGATAGCTAGCTTACGGGCTGTTCTTTCAACAAAGTAACCTGCAAGTAGAATTACATCGTTTTCGCGTTGTTTAAGTGGCGCAACGTTGAGCGGGTAAACACTTAACCGATGATATAAATCGGCTCGAAAACGCCCTTGAGCGACTTCGTTTTTTAAATGCCTGTTTGTAGCCGCAATAACCCTTACATCGACGTATTTTACTTCATCTTCGCCAACCGTTTGGATTTCACCACTTTGTAAGACGCGCAATAGTTTACTTTGCATGACAAGTGGTAGTTCACCAATTTCATCTAAAAATAAGGTGCCACCATCAGCCAGCTGAAACTTGCCTTGACGTGCATTATGGGCGCCGGTAAATGCGCCTTTGGCGTGGCCAAAAAATTCACTTTCGGCGAGGTTCTCTGGTAATGATGCACAATTCAAGTGAATTAACGGCATTTCGCTACGCTTTGAATGAAGATGGATATTGCGTGCTACTAGCTCTTTACCTACCCCGGTATCACCTTGGATCAAGACACTAAACTCAGAAGCCGCCACTAGTTTTATATCGCTTCGAAGGGCTTGCATGGCCGTGCTTTGGCCGATGATCTCTGCACCATCGCGGGTAAGCGCTTCGCGGTTTAGCTCTTGCACTAAAGCGCTACTATGTTGCGCGTGGTTTTGATATTGCTGCAGTTTTAATACAGTTTGCAAATGCGCGGTGCAAAGCGTACCTAGTTGAGTAAATAGCTCAAGGTCAAAACTGTCGAATGCATTTGCATCGAGACTGTCGAGGGTGATCACACCGAGTAAGTTATCTTCGCTATCAAGTAGGGGGATGCCTAAGCAAGCATGAACAGGGATATCGCCAGTTTTGCTCGATAGTAAACCGTCGTACGGATCAGGAATTGGGCAATCATGGGCAAACTGTAATGGTTGCTTAGCGTTGCAAATGGCATGTAAACGTGGATGCTCGTTTATTACAAAGCGTCGTCCTAGGGTGTCAGGCGTCAGTCCATGAATAGCTTGTGGTTTTAACACATCGCCTTGTAAGGTAAGCAGTGCAATAGCGTCACTGGGTATTACTTGCTTGATACACTGAATTAACTGCTGAAAAGGCTGCTTTTGGTCGCTCACTTTAGCAAGCACAAGGGCGACATTAAGTAAGCTTTGTTTATCTGCCATGTCAAAATGACTCAAATGTGTTTTTATCTTATTTAAAGGTGAGTCATAAAGACTTTTTTGTCAATAGTAAAATAGTTAATATGTTGAATAATAAGCAGTTTAAATCTTGGCTCGGCTTGTGCAGTAGCGTGTTATAAATACCTAGATAGATAAGTCTAATACGCTGATGCGAGCAATCAATTTAACCGAACCAATGCCCAAAAAAGTGCGTTTTTATCAAGTCAGTCAATGGCCGTTATGGATGTTAGCATTTCGGCCCTACTTTTTAGGAGCTGGCTTGTTGGCCGTTTTGTCGATTAGTTATTGGTTACTCATTTTAACAGGCCATGCCAGATGGCAATTGACTATGCCAGCAACACTTTGGCATGCCCATGAAATGATGTTTGGCTTTGCAGGCGCTGTAGCTGTGGGGTTTTTATTAACCGCAGCACAAACTTGGACCGGGGTTGCGAGTATTAATGGTCGTAAATTGATGTTGCTAACCCTAGTGTGGCTAGCAGCTCGTGTTGCGTTTTTTATTACCAGTGCAGGTATTGAAAACTTTAGTTTATATGCGGTGTTATTGTTCCAATTGCTTTGGTGGTTAGGTGCAGTTATGGCGCTGGCTAATATGCTCCTTAAAGCTGGCAATAAAAATAACTACCAATTTTTACCGATGCTAAGCGCATTGTGTGTGCTCAATATTATTTATTTATGCTTAGCAATACAACAAAACATGCTACTTGCATTGGCAGTCGCCGATACCGCAGTACTAGTAATTACCTTACTTGTCGGTGTGGTGGCTGGGCGGGTATTACCTTTTTTTACTGCTCGTGGTCTTGGTTTAGCGGAGCAAGTGCGTACTCCTCATTTAGATAAAGTGCTGCTTTACAGCTCATTGTTTGCTGTCGCGCTTTATTTTATCAGCCAATTATTTATAGCAAGCGTTAATCCTGGTTGGGCATTGGCTGTTGTTGCTGTAGTGCATTTAAGTCGCTCATTGTTGTGGTGGAATAATCAAATGCTCAAAGTACCACTGTTATGGTCGTTGCACTTCTCCTATCTAGCTCTTGGGCTTGGTTTAGTATTGCTTGCGCTGAGTTTTTACAGCTCGGTTATTTTGTTTAAAGACGCGCTGCATATGATCACTATAGGTACGATTGGCATGATGATCTTAGCGATGATGACGCGGGTATCTCATGGTCATACTGGCCGCCCTTTAACTATTCCTCACTTTATGGCTGTGGCGTTTGCTTTAGTGTTTATTGCAGCAATTATTCGTTCGTTATTACCTGTTGTTATTGGGCCACACATCGCATGGCAGCTGAGTGCTGTACTGTGGATCGTGGCATTTTTATTGTTCTTATTCCACTGTATTCCTATTTTAACGCGGCGTCGTGTTGATGGGCGTCGTGGTTAAAGGAAGTTGTATGTTATCTGATAAAACCATTGAAATAGTAAAAAGCACAGCGCCTTTATTGGCGCAGGCGGGCACCGTTGTCACGGAGCATTTTTATAACCGGCTGTTTAGTCATAACCCTGAGCTGCAGGATATTTTTAATATGGCCAATCAACGTAGTGGCCGTCAGCAATTTGCATTATTTAATGCCTTGGCTGCGTATGCTCAAAATATTGATAATTTAGCCGTATTAAAAGAGGCGCTGGCACGCATTAATCATAAGCATACCAGCATGCATATTTTACCTGAGCATTATCCAATTGTTGGCGGACACCTGATTGGCACTTTAAAAGAATTGATCCCTGAGCAATTTACAGCTGAAGTTGAATATGCATGGCGTGAGGCTTACGCACTACTTGCTGATATTTGTATTACCGAAGAAGCGGCACTATACGAGCACAGTAAAAATAACCACGGTGGCTGGTCGGGTACTAGAGCATTTGTTATTGCTAAAAAACAGCCTGAATCAGAGTTAGTAACCAGTTTTACTTTAGTGCCAGTCGATGGTAAAGCGGTAATGACTCATAAACCAGGGCAGTATTTAGGTATCAAAGTAAAACCAGCTTATGCACAGTATAGTGAGATACGCCAATACTCTATTTCTCAGCAAAGTAATGGTGAAAATTACCGTATTAGCGTGAAAAAAGAGTTATTGCCAGCAGCGGGGATTGTATCTAATTATTTGCACTCACTTGATGAGGGCAGCGTTGTGGAGCTTTATCCACCGGCTGGAGACTTCTTTTTACGCGCAAATAAAAAACCTGTGGTATTAATTTCTGCGGGCGTTGGCCAAACACCGATGCTGGCAATGCTACAAACATTATTATGTGATACATCGAATCAAGCGGTCACCTATTTACACGCCTGTGAAAATATCCTGCAGCATTCATTTAGTCAGTTTTTGGCAGAGCAAGCCGCGGCGCATACTCGATTAAATTACTACACTTGGTTTAATCAAGGTGGCGAGGGAGCTGAGTTTACTGGATTGATGAATGTCAGCGCTGTTGCTGAGCAGCTACCGCTTGAAGAAGGTGATTTCTACATCTGTGGCCCAACGGGGTTTATGGCTGCAATTAAACAGCAATTACTCGTATTAGAAGTTGCTGCTGAGCGTATTCACTACGAGGTGTTTGGCCCACATCAAGATATTTAATGACGAAACTAAATGTAGGTTTTAAGTGAAAAGGCGCGAAATGCGCCTTTTTTATGGTTTTGGCTATTTAAAGTACAGCATTGCTATTTTTCGCTGCCAAAGCTTGGTTTTGCCATGCGGTAAATAATTTTTGTTGCTTGTCGGAAATTTTTAAACCATAGGTTTTTTGCATATAAAAATAAGCATCGGCAATGCGTTTTCGTGCATAAAAGGGCGGCTCTACCACACGCTGTTTAAAATCTACCTTTACTTGGCAGCGACCATATTGGCTTGCATTACCTGCAATCATGCCAAAGCTATAATTAGAGCGGTCTGCGTTTATTTCACCAATTGCCGGAGCGAGATTATTTATATCAGCTTCCATTTTCCGAAATTGCGCACTGACTTTAATGCAATTTTTTCGGCCGCCATCTTGCCAGCATTGTAGCTGGTGACCAAATTCCCATGCAGACACAATATGTTCCCACTCAATCCGAGTTGCGCGCGCATTTGGTTTGCCTGAACGAGTAACCGCATTGCGAGGCACATAACCACATGCATTTGGGTCGGGCACCAGTTTTTTACCTTGGCGTTTAATATTACAGCCACAATAGAGGCTGGTGGCGTTATCAGGAAGGGTTTTGATGAGGTGTTTTTTTGCGCTGTAAAAACTGGTGAATTGTTCTGCATAAAGGTTAAAACTCACACAACACAATACCAGCGCAATAATTAAATGCGGCATATCCAATCACTTTAGTGAACTACAGGAAGCGCTAGTTTAGAGCGATTATTCAAAAAGTAAATCGCTTAACTGTGTGATGTAGTGGGAATTTTAACTCATCTACAAGGTAAGGTTAGCTACTTGGGCGACGGGAAGTACGTTTTCTAAAACGGATATTTTGTAGTAATAAAATAAAGCCAGTTAAACAAAACAATATGCTACTGGCTGCAAAACTAATTAATAATGGGTTATTAAAATCTTCACGTTGATCATAGTCCATTATGTGTAACATCCAGAAAAAATCGAAAACTCGCCAAATTGTGCTGCGAACAGTAATAACTTGGCCACTATCAGCGGATAAATATAGTGTGGTGTTAAACGTATCGTCAAAATTTACTTGCCAAATATTTTCTTTAAAGCCAACTTCGCGAGTACCTTTAGCTAGTTTGATCGCGTCTGTTACTTGCGCATTAATTAATAGATGAGCTTGGGCATTGGCAATAATTTGCGCTTTACTCGGTGCTACCAAAGGACTGCCAGTAACTCCGTTAAAGCTGTACTCACCGTTACTGTTGCTCACAATAATGGTAGGGATTGTTAAAAAGTGACTATAACTAATTTGTCTTGGTTGAATAATTTGTGAAACGATATTATCAACTGAGGCTAGATAATCAGCTTGTTTGAATGGGTTATTTAATTGCCGCGCAGCTAAATGTTTACCGTGAACTTTTTCAAGCGGTATAGCACTCATAATTAAACCACCGAGTAACCATGCAAAAATTTGTAGCGCTAATAAGTAACCTAACCATTTGTGAAACTTACGCGCATGTTTAAAAATGCGTTTATCCATAGTGACTACCTGTTTGTTATTAGTGCGGTATTCTATAAATTATATTGAGTTTGCCAATGTGGCAAATTGTCGCATCAACAAAATAAAACTAGCTACTCTAGATTTGGTATATACGCAAAATTAGGTTAAAGTTTGCGTTGTTATTAACGCAGGGTAAAAATGAAACAATGTCGGAAATTCAATTTTTAAATGTAGATCTAGAGCTTGAATCAAAGCAAGATATTAGTTTGTTAGTTGCAGACTTAAAAAAAAGTGCTGTGGTTTTGCATTACGATAAAGATGAGTACCGTCAACTAGCACGTATTGAGTCTAATGAAGACGTTATCTCACCAGATAAAGCGATTAACCACTTATGTGAGTTAATTGAATCTTGCTCACGCAATGCATTAAAGCAGTGGTTATCATGCTCAAAGCGCACCTTTGATATTGGCTTTGAATCAGGCACTTCGCCAAAATGCTTTAATCAAGCGCTCAGTGCCGATACTTTATTGCGTATTTCTGCTATTGGCGCAGGTATTGAAATTACAATTTATCCACTTTCAAGTTAGCCTTTTCGCTCTACAATTGCTGCGGTCATTCTTGATACGCAGCACAGTTCTCCACGACTATTGGTGATTTTTATTTCCCATACGGATGTACGCTTGCCTAAGTGTAGTGGTGTTGCTATCGCGGTTAATATACCATTACGTGATGCTTTTAGATGATTGGCATTGATCTCCTGGCCAACACAATAAAACTTTGTAAAATCAACAGCAAAGTTTGCAGCATAACTCGCCACCGTTTCTGCAAGTACAACATTTGCGCCGCCATGCACCATACCCATAGGGTTATGATGAGCTGGGATCGCGGGCATCGTTGCTACTAAATAATCATCGCCTATTTCACTTATTTCAATGCCCATGGTTTTCATCAATGTGCCTTGACCACTTATGCCGTCATCAAGTTGCTTACATTGTGCTAGGGTGATCGGTTGATACCAAATACTCATCTGTCTACCTCACTAAGTTATTTACTAAATCAGTCTACACTTTTAAACATTTTCCTACAGTTAAGATCATAAAAATAGATAAAATGTACCTATATTATCTAACTGTTAATGGATCTTAAGGATGAAAGTAAAGGTATTTGGATGTGGTGCAATATTATTAATGAGCCTTGTTGCTCAGCCGCAGGCTGTTGCTAGTACCCAACATCAACTCGATATTGGTTTTACCGATTTAGCTGGTTTAGATGAATCTTTTTTAGGCGCACGATACCGATATTTTGCGCAAGATCTTGAATCTTTGACTGGTCCATACGAGCTAAAAGCGTATTTAAATCAAGTCAATAATTATGCTATTGGTGGGTTTGCTAATGATGATTTTAGCTATTTAAATGCCGATGCTGCCATCTATGGTCCCGCAGGATTAGTTATTAGTGCCAGCGCGCAGCGCCTCTGTGAGGATAATAGCTATTGGCAAAATACTGATTATTTAGTGAGTGCCGCTGTTGGTAAGCAAATGAATGAGCAGTTACAACTAGGGTTCAATGTATATTACAGTCGCTTAGAGCGCCATGATATGTGGTTTGGCAAAGATAATGAAAGAGTCGCGGTTGAATGGACTTATGCTCCTTATGTTCGTTGGACAAATATAGTTAGCAATCAAGGTTGGGATTTAGAGCTAAAGCAATTGGCAGGGCGTTATCGTTATGTGCAGGGGCAGGCGGTTTATTATGTAAATCAAGCATGGTCAGTGGGAGTCGTTGCCAATATTCGGAATCAGAAAAATCTAAAAGACAACTATGAACTGCAAACGCAATATTGGTTTAATCAACATGTAGCATTAAAGTTTGGTCTTGGATCTGCGCTTGATTCTGGAAGTGGTTTAAATAGTATGAGCTTGTTATTAACGGCGCGATTTTAAGCCAATTTATATTTGCGATTTTCAGATAACTGTATATACTCACAGTTAAATGTACTGTATGGAAAACCAGTTGTATGCGCCCATTAACGAATCGCCAAGCTCAAATTCTCGAACTTATTAAAGTTTTTATTAAAGATACCGGTATGCCGCCAACCCGTGCTGAGATTGCGCAAACGTTAGGTTTTAAAAGTGCTAATGCAGCGGAAGAACATTTAAAGGCATTAGCGAAAAAGGGCGTTATTAAAATGAAGCCCGGTGCTAGTCGAGGTATTCAGTTAGTTGAAGAGGATGAGCCGGAACAACTTGGTTTACCTCTAATAGGCAGAGTTGCCGCTGGTGAGCCTATTTTGGCAGAGCAGCATGTTGAAAGTCATTGCAAAATAGATCCACTCTTGTTTAAACCGGCTGCTGATTTTTTACTGCGTGTGCAAGGCATGAGTATGAAAGACATTGGTATTATGGATGGCGATTTATTGGCAGTACACAGCACTCAAGTTGCTGAAAATGGCCAAGTGGTGGTTGCCCGTGTTGATGACGATGTAACAGTAAAACGCCTTGAAAAAGCAGGTAAAAAAGTTTTTTTACATGCTGAAAACGATGAATTTTCACCGATTGAAGTGGATCTTGAACATGAATCTTTCAATATTGAAGGGTTAGCTGTTGGGGTGATCCGCAACGCTGATTGGATGTAAATTTTTTGATCTATATTTTGCACCAAATTGGTGAAGTTTGGTGCATTTAATTTTTTACCGCTTTAATGGCTAGATTTTATACTTAGCTATAGCGTCCTAAGCCCTATCAAATCTACTTGTCAGCTACTTTTAGCCCTCTAATATTATCCCTAATTACAAAATAACGCGCTGATTTTTAGCTGTTATTTATGCACCAAAAAAGAATTTAATTGCTCTTAAAACTTGCTAATTGTTCATTTTTTAACTAATTGGTTAATACACTGTGTTAACAGCTACTTTAAAAGTCTAACAATTTTGCTCAATAGCATAATTTAGGGTTGCGTTAATATTCAGTAACAATAAAAAATAACGAATTGGCGCGAATAAAGCTGTGCCGCCTTTTCGCTTTGCGTTTTGCAATAGCATTTAAAGGAGCCGTCACATGGGTAAATTGAGCTCTACCTTGTGGCTTATATTGTTTGTTCTACCGCAGCAAGTATTGGCTAATAGCCAGTTTAATATGCGTAAGGGCGTAACAGATATAAGTAATGATGTTTATCAGCTGCACATGACAATATTTATTATATGTTGTGTGATTGGGGTCATCGTGTTCGCCGTGATGTTTTGGGCACTGATCCACCACCGTAAATCTAAAGGGGCAAAACCAGCCCAATTTCATGAAAGTACTAAAGTTGAAATCCTTTGGACGGCAATCCCGTTTGTGATTTTAATTGGTATGGCAATTCCTGCGACAAAAACTTTGATTGCAATGGAAGATGCTAGTAAAGCTGATCTCACGATTAAAATTACTGGTTCTCAATGGAAATGGCATTATGAGTACATGGGTGAAGATGTTGAGTTTTATTCAATGCTTGCTACACCTCAAGATGAAATAACTAATCTTGCAAATAAAAACCCTAATTACCTGCTTGAAGTTGATAAACCTTTGGTGTTGCCAATTAATCAAAAAGTACGATTTTTAATGACCTCAGACGACGTTATTCATTCTTGGTGGGTGCCTGATTTTGCAGTGAAAAAAGATGCTAACCCTGGGTTTATCAATGAAACTTGGACCAGAATTAATGAAGAGGGCATTTATCGAGGGCAATGTGCAGAACTATGCGGAAAGGATCATGGCTTTATGCCTGTGGTGGTTGAAGCTAAATCTGAGCAAGCATTTGCAAACTGGCTGAGCGAAGCTAAGCAGGCAAAAGCAAACGCTGCAATTGCTGATGCTGCATTATTAGATCAAACATTACCAAAAGAAGAATTAATGACACTCGGCGAGCAAGTCTATATGGCCAGTTGCGCTGCGTGTCACCAACCAACAGGTATGGGCTTACCGGGGGTTTTCCCGGCGCTCAAAGGCAGTCCGGTAGTATTAGGAGATATTAAAGATCATATTGATGTAGTGCTTCATGGTCGCCCAGGTACCGCTATGCAAGCATTTGACAAGCAGTTATCAATCAAGCAGCTAGCAGCTGTGATCACCTATAAGCGTAATGCATGGGGCAATGACACTGGGGATGTAATTCAACCGAGTCAGATACAAGCCGCGATTGATGCAACTTCGGAGGCTAAATAATGAGTAGCGTAACAGAGCAACAACATGATCAAGCTGCACACCATGATGGACATCATCATCCTGCGAAAGGTTTTAAACGCTGGCTTTATACTACTAACCATAAAGATATCGGTAGCTTATATTTAATTTTTTCGTTGACGATGTTTTTAATTGGTGGCGCCATGGCGATGGTGATCCGCGCAGAGTTATTTCAACCTGGCTTACAGTTAGTAGAGCCTCACTTTTTCAATCAAATGACCACAGTACATGGCTTGATCATGGTATTTGGTGCCGTTATGCCGGCCTTTACAGGATTGGCTAACTGGATGGTACCACTCATGATTGGCGCACCAGATATGGCATTACCACGGATGAATAATTGGAGCTTTTGGATTTTACCTTTTGCTTTTATTATTTTACTGGCATCCCTGTTTATGCCAGGTGGTGGCCCGGCATTTGGCTGGACTTTTTATGCACCACTGTCAACAACTTACAGTAACGATAATACCGCATTATTTGTTTTTGCTATTCACATCATGGGTATTAGCTCAATTATGGGCGCAATCAATGTGATTGTAACTATCGTTAATTTACGTGCGCCAGGTATGACTTGGATGAAGCTGCCGCTGTTTGTGTGGACATGGCTTATCACCGCTTTTTTATTGATTGCTGTGATGCCGGTATTGGCCGGTGCTGTGACTATGGTATTGACTGATAAGTATTTTGCAACCAGCTTTTTTGATGCTGCTGGGGGCGGTGATCCGGTGATGTTCCAGCACATATTTTGGTTTTTTGGTCACCCTGAAGTGTACATTATGATTCTGCCAGCCTTTGGCATTATCTCGACTATAGTGCCGACCTTTTCACGTAAAAAATTATTTGGTTATGCCTCTATGGTATATGCCACATCTTCGATTGCTTTACTTAGCTTTATAGTTTGGGCGCATCATATGTTTACCACAGGTATGCCTGTCGCTGGCGAATTATTTTTTATGTATGCAACTATGCTGATATCGGTGCCAACTGGGGTCAAAGTATTTAACTGGGTAGCCACCATGTGGCGTGGTTCGATTAGTTTTGAAGTGCCTATGTTATTTAGTATTGCGTTTATTGTGTTATTCACTTTAGGTGGTTTCTCTGGGTTGATGCTGGCGATTACTCCTGCTGATTTTCAATACCATGATACTTATTTTGTGGTGGCGCATTTTCATTATGTGTTAGTGACTGGGGCGATATTTTCAATTATGGCCGGGGCGTATTATTGGCTGCCAAAATGGACGGGAAATATGTTCAATATCACCTTGGCTAAATGGCATTTTTGGTTGTCTTTAGTGAGCGTGAATGTATTGTTTTTCCCTATGCACTTTGTTGGTTTGGCCGGTATGCCGCGCCGGATTCCTGACTACGCACTGCAATTTGCAGACTTTAACGCGATTATTAGTATTGGTGGCTTTGCTTTTGGTTTATCACAATTGTTATTTGTGGTTGTAGTATTTAAGTGTGCACGAGGCGGCGATAAAGTGCCCGCCAAAGTGTGGGATGGTGCTGAGGGTTTGGAATGGGAGGTGGCATCGCCTGCGCCTTATCATACTTTTGAAACGCCACCGGAGATTAAGTAATGAGTCATGCACCACTGCTTAAGCGCTTAGTTTTAATATGTCTTGGCATGTTCGCTTTTGCGTTTGCTTTGGTGCCGTTGTACGACGTTTTTTGTGATGTAACAGGCCTTAATGGTAAGCCTTCGTTAGAGCAAGCAAAGCAAAGTACGAGTGTTAATGAGGCACGAGAAATCGACGTAAGCTTCACAACTCATGCGCAAAGTGGAGCGCCATTTGAGGTGCAATCACATGAGTATAGTGTGGTAGTAAAGCCCGGAGCTATGCGCGAAGTGCTGTTTAGAGCAAAAAATACCAGTAATGAAGATAAAGTTATGCAAGCGGTACCGTCGGTGTCTCCAGGCAAAGCAGCTAAGTATTTGCATAAAATGGCTTGCTTTTGTTTCGATCAACAACCTTTGAAAGCAGGTGAAGAAGTGGAATTTAAACTGCTTTTTTATGTTGATACGCAATTACCTGAAGATGTTGAAGAGTTAACTTTGTCTTATACCGTGTTTGATATTAGCGGGCAGATAGTGGCTAGTAATTAGGTTGCCAAGCTAATAGCTAATTAGGAGCAAACAAAATGGATAAAAATTACGAAAAATATTATGTTCCCGCGCAAAGTCCGTGGCCAATAGTTGGCGCATTTGCGATGTTTTTTATTGCTGTTGGTGCAGGTCTTACCGTAATGCAAGCAAGCAGCGGCGGTGGTGCTGGCCATTATGTGCTTTACGCAGGAATTGGTGTGTTGCTGTTTATGCTATTTCGCTGGTTTAAAAATGTCATTGAAGAGTCTGATCAAGGCTTATATTCAGCGCAAATGGATCGCTCGTTTCGTCAAGGCATGAGCTGGTTTATTTTCTCTGAAGTAATGTTTTTTATGGCTTTTTTCGGTGCCCTTTTTTATGCCCGGATGATCTCTGTGCCTTGGCTTGGCGGCGCCGGAAATAATGCCATGACCAATGAGGTACTGTGGCCTACTTTTGAAGCAATCTGGCCATTAGTTACTACACCCGGTGGTGGTACGACACAGGCTATGGGTTGGCAGGGATTGCCGCTGATCAACACATTAATATTACTAACCTCGTCGGTTACCTTACATTTTGCTCATGTAGGCATGGAGAACAATAAGCGTGGGCCATTAAAAGTATTTATGGCACTGACAATCGTATTAGGGGTCTGTTTTTTAGGGCTGCAAGTCGTAGAGTATATGCATGCTTATCAGGATTTAGGACTGACCTTAGATGCTGGCGTATATGGCAATACTTTCTTTTTACTAACCGGCTTTCATGGCATGCATGTGACCTTAGGAACTATTTTATTATTAGTCATGCTGATCCGCATTTTAAAGGGCCACTTTAGCCCAGATAAACATTTTGCGTTTCAAGCCGCAGCTTGGTATTGGCATTTTGTTGATGTGGTGTGGTTGTGTTTATTTGTGTTTGTATATGTGCTGTAACTTTATCAATTGGTGATGAGTTACTGTGGATGAAACCTAGTTTAAGGGCTGCAATAACAACCACTAAGACGATAACAGAAAACAGCACACGACGGCCTAAATAGTGAGACATAGGCCGTCCATCTGTTTTACCCGATACCATAATAAATAAGGCACGGAACAAGTTAAAAAGTATAAATAGTAGCAACAGTACGATAATAATTTTAATAATCACTGGGTCACCTTTATGCAGTTAATTTTATGGCGTAAACAAAAGCTTAGCTCAATTATTACCATTTGCGTGGTAACCATTGTGGTATTGGTGTGTTTACGCCTAGGGTATTGGCAATTACAGCGAGCTGAAAGTAAAACTGAGCAATTAACACAAATAGCAGCCCTGCAAAGTCAGGGAGTAATGAGCTGGCAGCAAATGCAGCAACTGCCTAGTGATTGGAATAAAACGGGCTTGCAGATAAGTATCTCTGGAGTGCTAGATACGCAGCAATATTGGTTGTTAGATAATCAAGTTTACCAAGGTCAGGTTGGCTACGATGTACTTACCTTGCTGCGTTTACAGCAAAGTAAGCAAACTCTGTTGGTGAATTTGGGTTGGGTTAAAGCACCACTTACTCGCCAGCAACTCCCTAGTATAAACCTACCATCGACTCCTTTGGCAATGACCGTGCAATTAAAGCAAGGAAAGCTCAGTGGCTTTACTTTGCAAGATGCACAACACAAGACGGATACAGCATGGCCCAAGCGCGTACAAATTATCGATTTAGCATTGTTTTCACAGCAAACAGGTCGCGACATGATTGACTTTATTGGTTATCGGCAAGGTATCGCGGATGAGATTGCTGCGCCGCATTACCAAGCTGTGGTGATGAGCCCCGAAAAACATCAAGCCTACGCAGTGCAATGGTTATTGATTGCGATTGCCTGCCTTGTTATTGCTGTATTTGCTTTTAAAAAGAAGGAATTACAATGAAAAACAATCCGTTATTAATATTTATTGGCTGTTGTTTAGTGCCTTTAATACTGGCGTATTTGGCGTTAAAGCTTGAGTGGATACCTAGTGCATCGAGTAATAAAGGGGAATTTTTAACACAGGAAATAAAACTACAAGATTGGAAAAAAACGGAGCATAAACAATGGACTATTGCTTTAAATCACCCAGCACAATGCCAACAAGCTTGTGCACAGCAGTTACAAGCACTAGAGAACCTCTACATCGCTCTTGGTAAAAATCAAGGTAAAGTCGATGTAGCCATCCTTGGCCAGACACAGCAAAAAGAGCTGCCATGGCGTCAGTTACCTGAGGTTGATGTACTGCAACCAGCTAGTTTATATCTAATTGATCATATGGGCTTAGTGGTCTTGCAGTATCCCTACCATAGTGAGCCACAGCAAAACCGTTTGACTCAAAAAGGACTGTTAAAAGATTTAAAAAAATTACTTAACTATTCGCGTTCTAGCTAAATTAAGGAGTGCCAATTATGTATAAAAACTATAAACATTTGGTATTAGCCACTTTTATGTTATCGATCTTAGTTGTTGGCTTAGGGGCTTATACGCGCTTGAGTGATGC
Organism: Pseudoalteromonas sp. SG44-8; assembly: GCF_014164125.1. Classification (NCBI taxonomy): domain Bacteria; kingdom Pseudomonadati; phylum Pseudomonadota; class Gammaproteobacteria; order Alteromonadales; family Pseudoalteromonadaceae; genus Pseudoalteromonas; species Pseudoalteromonas sp. SG44-8. The sequence goes on from NZ_JACJEQ010000020.1 coordinate 30,092, forward strand.
CGGATTGGGTTGTCCGGATTGGCCCGGTTGCTATGGCTTTTTAACGGTACCCAAGCATGAGGCTGATTTAGCCCATGTAGAGCAAACCTACCCTGATATGATGTTCGAAACCGCTAAAGCGTGGAAAGAAATGATCCATCGCTATTTTGCCGGCACGTTAGGTTTACTTATTTTAGCGTTATTTATATTGGCTTTATTAAAACGTCAATATCCAACCACGCCAATTAAATTACCCTTACTATTACTAATACTGGTGGTGTTCCAAGCGGCTTTAGGGATGTGGACCGTCACCATGAATTTACAGCCGCTGATTGTATTGGGGCACTTATTAGGTGGATTTAGTATTTTATCATTGGTTACATTATTGTATTTACGGCTAACGGCAAAACCAATTTTTGGCGGCGACGCCCCAGCTCGGCGTTACTTTAAACTTAGTCTAGTCGCATTAGTGGTATTGGTATTGCAAATAGCGCTAGGCGGTTGGCTTGCTGCTAATTATGCGGCGCCGCACTGCAATGGCTTGCCATTGTGTAGTTACGGACAGCCGTTTTCATTGAGTAGCGTATTTCAGTTGCCATTAGAGCAAAGTACTTATGAATATGGTGTACTTTCACAGCAGGCTAGGATGTCGATCCATTTATTACATCGAATGTGGGCGTTAGTTACCTGTGTAGTATTAGCGCTGATCATGTGGCGCATTTATAGCCGTGCTGTGTCGAGAAAAATAAAGCATTGTACAGTCTCCGTATTGGTCGCGTTGCTGTGTCAAATTTGTTTGGGCTTGGCGGTTGTGCACTGGCATTTCCCGCTCGGCGTTGCGCTGGCACATAATTTAATGGCTGCCATACTATTGTTAACAGTCGTTCGTTTATGTTTTTACTTAAAAGCACGTACATAGGGGCAGTTATGACACCATTAATAGCAATAACAAAGTTAGCACCTAGCCAAATTAGCGGCTTAATAAATGATTATTTAGCGATCAGTAAATTTAAAGTAGTCGCGATGTTGGTATTAACAGCATGGGTTGGTTTAGCGCTGGCACCCGATGTTGGTCGTGGTATTGGCGTACAGTTTATTAGTTTACTGGGGATTGGCTTGTTATCCGCTGCAGCTGCGGTGATCAATCATGTAGTTGATAGCGAAATAGATAGTAAAATGGCACGTACACGCCATCGGCCAGTTGCTAAGGGGCGGTTATCTAAACTGCATGCTTTAAGTTTTGCCGCTGTTATTGGGGTGAGTGGTTTCATTATGTTGATGATCTGGGCTAATACTTTAACCGCTGTATTAACCTTATTTGCGTTAGTTGGTTATGCGTTTATTTATACCTCCTTTTTAAAGCGTGCAACGCCACAAAATATTGTTATAGGAGGACTAGCAGGGGCCATGCCGCCGTTGTTAGGGTGGGTATCAGAAACCGGGCACATGGCAGCTGCTCCTTGGTTATTGGTGATGATCATATTTACTTGGACTCCGCCGCATTTTTGGGCGTTGGCAATTGCTCGCAAAAGTGATTACGAACGCGCTAAGATCCCCATGTTGCCAGTCACTCATGGCATTGATTTTTGTAAAACCTGTGTAGTTGCATACTCTATTTTATTGGCTTTGGTATGTGTATTGCCTTATTTAATTGGTATGTCGGGGCTCATTTATTTAATTGCTGCGACATTACTTAATGGGATTTTCATCTATAAAGCGGTAAAACTAAAAATAGCGGGGAATGACGATACAGCAATGGATTTATTCCGTTTTTCAATTATTCATTTAATGATACTCTTTGTCGCCTTATTTATAGATAAATGGTTCGTTATATGAATAGCTTAGCAGTTAAGCGTGGGGCGAGAGTGTGGTTGGCGTTAAGTTTATTGCTGTTAACAGCTTGTAGTGACAGCGCTATGCCTGACGTTGAAGCTTTGGTATATGAACAAGCCAAACCTTTGAGTGATTTTACTTTACAAGATCAAAATGCTCAGCCAGTAACTAAGCAAACATTGCAAGGTCAATGGAATTTAGTGTTTTTAGGTTATACCAGTTGCCCAGATATTTGCCCTCTGACATTAGCTAAACTCAATGGCGTTTATAAAGCGTTGAAAGATGAATACCCATTGCAAATTTGGTTTTTAGCGGTCGATCCAAAACGCGATACAGTCGCTAAACGCAAAGCCTACATTGATTATTTTAATCCTGATTTTTTAGCGGTCTCAGGGGAACATAAAGATCTATTTCCACTAGTTAGAGAGTTAGGTTTGATTTACGCAATTAGTAATAGTGATGAGCAAGAATATGCCGTTGACCATAGTGCTTCAATTGCGATGGTTGATCCTCAAGGGGCGGTAAGGGCCATATTTAAACCTGAATTTAAACAGGGCAGTGTGCCATTAATTAATGCTAAATTATTAATAACTGAGTTTAAACAGATTGCGGATCATTATTAATAGAAAAGTATATTTTAATTATTTTCGAGGAGCGTTTAGCTCCTTTTTTGTTTTTCTTTTATCCCCCCTGTAAATAATTTCACTCTTTTTTCAACGCATTTATGGCATTTTTACTAACTCAGTCTAAGCTTTTGTTATGAATTGGTTAAACATGGAAAGTGCGAACAATATGATGAAGCTTCCCGCTGAACTAGCAATCACCCAAGTTGAAAACTTACACCAAGATTTATTACAAGAATTACACCGCAATGATGATGTTTGTTTAGACATTAGTGAAGTTGTACGCGTAGATACTGCCTCGATTCAACTATTGTGTGCTCTGCAAAAGCACTTGCTGTGCGTACATCACAAAATTATTTGGGTTGGGCAAAGTGAGCCTTTAAAAAATGCCATTAATCGCTTAGGCCTGAGTGAATATCTAATACTAGAAAATGCAGATTAAGGAGTTCATATGAAAAGAATTTTAGCCGTGGATGATTCGGCATCGATGCGTCAAATGGTGAGTTTTACACTGAAAAAGGCGGGTTTTGATGTCACTGAGGCAAAGGACGGAAGTGAAGCACTTAGCATCGCAAAACAACAAGGTTTTGATGCTGTGATTTCCGATGTCAACATGCCAGTGATGGATGGTATTACTTTGATCAGGGAGTTACGCACCTTACCAAACTATAAATTTACGCCATTGCTAATGCTAACAACAGAATCAGGAATGGACAAAAAAGTAGAAGGGAAAGCTGCTGGTGCAACAGGCTGGATAGTTAAACCTTTTAATCCTGAACAGTTATTAGCGGTTTTAAAAAAAGTAATTCGCTAATCTAGGGGATGGGGTATGAGTATAGATTTAAGTCAATTTTTTGAAGTCTTCTTTGAGGAAAGTTTTGAAGGCTTAGATGCGATGGAAGCTGAGTTATTAAACTTGGTACCTGGCGAAGAAGATTTAGAAACAATCAATACCATTTTTCGTGCTGCGCATTCTATCAAAGGCGGCAGTGGTACATTTGGTTTTAACTCTGTGTCTGACTTTACTCATGTGCTAGAAACCCTATTAGATCAAATTCGTGAGGGGAAACGAGAGCTTACCGCAGAGCATGTTAACCTATTACTTAAATCTGTTGATTGCTTGCGGGAGTTACTTCGTGGCTTACAAGCAGAGCAAGAACCTAATTTAGACGAAGCTATTGCACTGAGAATTAAGTTTGAACAGATTTTAGGGGTAGATCAAGCCGAAAAAAATAAACTGGAAGTCACTGCTAGCCCCGCTCAACTTGCGCTAAACACCTATCAGATTGATTTTAAACCACATCATCATTTATTTAAAACAGGCAATGAGCCACTGTATATGATCAGTGAGTTGGCTGAATTGGGCGATTTAGAGACTCAAGCTTTCAATAATGAGATCCCTGACATTGCTGATTTAAGTCCCGATGATTGTTTTTTATCTTGGCGATTCTTTTTAAACACAGCAAAAGATGAGAGTGCGATTCGAGAAATATTTGAGTGGGTTGAAGATGATGCTGATATTACCATCGCGTTGTGCGGAGGGTTATTTGCTGATGATGATGATGATGATGATGATGCGCAAATTACAACACCTGATGTAATTGAGGAAAACCCTAATTCAACTTCAGCCCCTGCAGTTGTCAATGTTGCTGCGGTTAAACCAATAAAAAAAGGCACTGCGGTCAAAGCAAGCACTCCAGCTGCAGAATCTACTTCAATCAGAGTAGGCATAGATAAAGTTGATTCATTGATCAATATGGTTGGAGAGCTGGTTATCACTCAAGCCATGTTGAGCCAAATTGGTCAACAAGAGATCACCGAAGCGACTATCGCCTCTTTGCAGGAAGGTTTAGCGCAATTGGCTCATAATACTCGTGATTTACAAGAAAATGTAATGCGTATCCGAATGCTGCCAATCAGCTTTGTATTTAGTCGTTTTCCGCGTTTAGTACGAGATATTTCACAAAAGCTAAATAAGCAAGTTGAGCTAAAACTGTTAGGTGAACAGACCGAGCTTGATAAAACTGTAATGGAAAAAATATCAGATCCTATGGTGCATTTAGTGCGAAATTCGCTGGATCATGGTCTAGAGACTGTTGAACAGCGTCTTGCTGCAGGTAAAGACCCAGTCGGTACAGTCACACTTAATGCATTTCACCAAGGTGGCAATATTGTTATAGAGATCATGGATGACGGACAAGGCCTTAATACTGTAAAGATTAAACAAAAAGCGGTTGCTAATGGGCTAGTAAGTGAAGCTGATGAGTTGGATGATGATGAAATTAATGAACTCATTTTTATGCCCGGTTTTTCAACCGCGGATGAGGTAAGCGACATATCCGGACGTGGGGTAGGTATGGATGTGGTCAGGCGTAATATCCAATCACTCAATGGCTCGGTTGAAGTTTCATCTGCTGCAGGTGTTGGGTCTACCTTCACTATTCGCTTGCCACTTACGCTGGCTATTTTAGATGGTCAGTTAGTGAGGGTTGCAAAGCACACCTATATTATTCCATTAATTTCTATTGTTGAATCATTACAAATAGATATCAGCAAAGTCAGCCGAGTGGGTAAAGACCTAGATGTACTTAGGCTGCGTGATGAATACATTCCTATCTTGCGTTTATACAGTATTTTTAATCATCAAGGTGCGATAGAAACGCTTGATAAAACCTTGTTAGTGGTGGTTGAAAGCGATAACCAAAAAATTGGTTTGTTAGTTGACGATTTATTGTCACAGCAACAAGTAGTGATTAAAAGTTTAGAAGCTAATTACCAAAAAGTAGATGGCGTGTCAGGTGCCACTATATTAGGGGATGGTCGGGTTTCGTTGATTGTCGATATCAGCGGCTTAATTAAATTATCAGGATTAAGAAAACCCGGTAGCCAAGAATTGATTATTGAATCGCAAGCCAACTTGGAGGCTTCATGATCTCTGCGCACAGCGAATTAGATAACAAAATAATGCTTGAACAGGCCCAAGGAGTTAAGCAGTTTTTAACCTTTATTATGGCTGATGAAGAATACGGTGTTGATATTTTAACTGTTCAAGAAATTCGCAGTTGGGAGGAGATCACCGAGATCCCGAATGCCCCAGATTATGTAAAAGGGGTGATTAATCTACGTGGCACCATAGTACCTATTTTAGATCTTAGATTACGGTTTGGCTTAGCGACGATTGACTATGGACCTTTAACAGTGGTGATCGTAGTGAAAGTAATTTTTGAGCAAAATAGCAAGATTATGGGAATGGTAGTCGATGCCGTATCTGATGTTTACAGTATTGTAGAGCAAGATGCGAAGACGGTGCCTAACTTTAGCGGCTCAGAGAATGCTGAATTTATCGCAGGGTTAGTGAATGTCGGTGAGAAGATGGTCGCGTTATTGGACCTGCAAAAAACAATGGATATTTAGCCAAATACTAAATATAGCAAATGGTGATCAACAAGAAGGTGATGGGCATGGGGTGGTTTAGTAATTCTAAAAAATCAAATAATGATTTAATCGTTACGGCATTAAATAAGTCACTTGCGGTGATTGAGTTTGAACCTAGCGGCATAATTATTACGGCGAATAATAACTTTTTAGATGTAATGGGTTACCCCTTAGAAGAAATTCAGGGCCAGCATCATTCAATGTTTGTATCTAAAAAAGAAGCTCAGAGCAGTGAATATAAAAGCTTTTGGCAAAGCTTGAAAGGCGGAGAGTTTATTGCTGATGAGTTTCAGCGGATCAGTAAAAGCGGCAAAGATGTGTGGATCCAAGCAACTTATAACCCCGTTAAGGATGAGCATGGAAATGTTATAAAAGTTGTGAAATTTGCCAGTGATATTACGGCGCAAAAGATGGTTGCTGTTGAAGCTGCGGGTCAAATTGCTGCTATTAGTAAATCTCAAGCGGTGATTGAGTTTGGTTTAGATGGCAGCGTGTTGACCGCGAATGACAACTTTTTGCAGACATTTGGTTATCAGTTAGAAGAAATAGTCGGGCGGCATCACCGTATATTTATTGAACCTGAGGTTGCTAAAAGTGAGCAATACCAACTGTTTTGGCAAAAATTAGGTCGTGGTGAATTTGACTCAGGTGAGTACTTACGTATCGCTAAAGATGGCAGTGAAGTATGGATCCAAGCATCTTATAACCCAATTTTTGATCTCAGTGGCAAACCTTATAAGGTGGTTAAATATGCGACAGACATCACAGCTCAAAAAGAATTAGAAAAAGAATCAAAAAGGGATGCTGATCTATCGAGCGCATTAACGATCTGCCAGGCGAGTGTGATGATGGCAGACAATGATTTACAGATAGTGTTTGCTAACAATCAATTAAAACAAATGTTCCAAGCCAGACAAGGTGAGCTGCAGAGTGTACTAGGTGATTTTTCCGTCAATAGTATAGTGGGCTCAAGTATTACGGCATTTTTTGAAAATACAGCACAACAGGTTCAGTTGTATACAAACTTGACCGACTCTATTGAGTCAAAACTAGAAATTGCATCGTTAATTTTTAATATTATTGCGACCCCTTGGTTTAATAAAGAAGGTAAGCGCTTAGGAACAATAATTGAGTGGCAAGATTTAACCGAAAGTATTAAAAAATCGACTGCTGAAAAACGTGCTGCTGAAGAGAATTTACGTGTACGAAGAGCGCTGGATCGGGTTGCCACAAACACCATGATTGCAAATACTAAAAACGATATTATATATATGAATGAAGCGGTGCAAAATATGATGCGCGCCGCAGAGCAAGATTTACGACGCGACTTACCTAATTTTGATTGTAGTCAGTTAATGGGGCAAAACATTGATGTATTTCATAAAAACCCAGCTCATCAACGCAATCTGTTAAGCAAGCTAACCGATACTTACAGTGCAGAGATACTTGTAGGTGGGCGCACCTTTGGCTTAGTTGCGAACCCTATTTTTTCCCCAGAAAATGAACGTATTGGCACTGTGGTGGAGTGGGAAGATCGAACAGCCGAAGTCGCAATAGAAAAAGAAATTGCTGACTTAGTCAGCTCTGCACGCAAAGGTAATCTAGACGCTCGTGTTACAGAGCAAGGTAAGGGCGGTTTCTTTTTACGCTTAGCTAAAGGTCTAAATGGTTTAATTGGTATTGTTGATGATGCTGTCACCGGTACTGCTAATATGCTTGATGCGATGGCCAATGGTGATTTATCAAAACGGATAGAGCAAGAGTATCAGGGGTCGTTTGAAAAACTCAAGCGTGATGCCAATACCACGGCTGATAAATTAACGGAAGTCATTAATCGTATTAATACCTCGGCAACCTTAGTGGCAAGTGGAGCAGAGGAAATATCTCAAGGCAACGCTGATCTAAGCCAGCGTACAGAAGAGCAGGCCTCATCGCTTGAAGAAACAGCATCTAGCATGGAGGAAATGACCAGTACAGTACGTCAAAATGCTGATAATGCAAAAGTGGTTAATGAATTAGCAGAAGAAACGCGCGACAAAGCGCAGCAAGGGGGCGAAGTTGTTAATCGCGCGGTGATCAGCATGTCGGCAATTAATGAGTCGAGTAAAAAAATTGCCGATATTATTAGCGTGATTGACGAAATAGCATTTCAAACTAATTTATTAGCTCTTAATGCCGCTGTTGAAGCTGCTAGAGCTGGTGAACAAGGGCGTGGCTTTGCTGTCGTTGCCGGCGAAGTGCGTAATCTAGCGCAGCGTTCCGCGGGGGCTGCAAAAGAAATTAAAGAGTTGATCAGAGATAGCGTTGGTAAAGTTGAAGATGGCACTTTATTAGTTAATGAATCAGGAGCCACTTTAAAAGAAATTGTTATTGCAGTACAAAAAGTAACTGAAATGATATCTGATATTGCAGCAGCATCCGAAGAGCAAAGTTCAGGTATTGAGCAAGTCAACAAAGCTATTTCGCAAATGGATGAAATGACCCAGCAAAATGCGGCCTTAGTTGAGCAAGCATCCGCGGCCAGCGAGTCAATGTCAGAGCAAGCGAATGATATGACCCGGTTACTGAACTTTTTTACTATAAGTCAGCAAGACGCTGTAATTAATACTGCATCAGTAACTCCTACTACCGCGCCACCACGTAGTAATAATATCCGTAGTAAAGCGCGAGGTAATAACTTTGCTAATTCAGCTGATGAATGGGAGGAATTTTAACGTTTTTTGCAATCGCATTACTAGTTAAGCCTCTGTACTTTGAAAAATCCAGAGTCTTAACTTTTAGCAATTTTGTTAATATTCAATCGCAGCTCAGTCACGCCTATTGCGAGTAATTGTAATGAAAGAGTTTTTACTAACCGACCATGATTTCAAGCAAATAGCTGCAATAGTTTATGACGCGTGTGGCATTGTATTAGGTGATCATAAACGAGAAATGGTCTATTCACGTCTTGCTCGTCGGCTCAGAACATTGCAGCTGACAAATTTTAAACAGTATTTAGCTTATTTAGAGGCACATAAAGAGCAAGAATTTAGTGATTTTATCAATGCAATAACAACTAATCTGACTTCTTTTTTTCGTGAATCACATCATTTTGATTATTTGCAATCCCATGTAATACCCAAGTTATTAGTGACAAATAAAAGCACTCGGCGAGTTCGGATATGGTCTGCAGGTTGTTCAACTGGGGAAGAACCCTATTCTTTAGCTATGACCTTACATGGGTTATTTCCAGCCGATTGGGATGTGAAAATTTTAGCCACTGATTTGGATTCAAATGTATTAGCTAAAGCACAATCAGGTACCTACACTGCGGCTAATGTGAATGGACTTGAACAACATCAATTACAGCGCTGGTTTTTAAAAACTAAAGATGGTGAGTTATTCAAAGTTAAACCTGAATTACAGCAAAAAATTCATTTTAAGCGGTTGAATTTATTACAAGACTGGCCAATGAAAGGGCCTTTTGACGTGATCTTTTGTCGTAATGTGGTGATTTATTTTGATAAAGAAACAAAAGATCAGTTATTCCACCGTTATTGTCATATTTTAGCTGAACATGGGTACCTATTATTAGGTCATTCTGAAACCATGGGAAAGGAGCATAGTGAGTTTAAAAACTTAGGTAAAACTATGTATCAGAAGGTGATTTATGGATAGTCATTTTAAGCCAGTATTACATGGGTTTGAGCATATTAAGCGGTTTTGGGACTCAGGTCAGCGGCAAGTTATTGCTAAAGTATTGCCCGGTGAGTTTTACGTGTCAAAAAACGATGAGGTGATTTCCACTGTGCTAGGTTCATGTATTGCTGCTTGCATTTATGATGACAAGCTTGGTGTGGGTGGCATGAATCACTTTATGTTACCGATTGAAAAAGGCGTAGAGCCAACTAGTGCGCATAACTTAAATTGTCGTTATGGTAACTGGGCGATGGAGTTTTTAATTAATGAAGTACTTAAAAATGGCGCCTCTAGGCAAAATCTAAAAATAAAACTGTTTGGCGGCGGTAAAATTATTCGCTCGATGACAGATATTGGCCTTGGTAATATTCGCTTTGCTTACTCTTATGTGCAAGAAGAAGGGCTAGAATTAGTGTCTCATGATGTGGGGGGGCCTTGGCCGCGTAAGGTCAATTTTAACCCTCAAACAGGCAAAGCGCAGGTTAAAAAATTGCGCGACATGCACACTGATGTGATTGAAAAACGCGAAGTCCGTTATTTACATGATATCGAAGAACAAGATTCTAAAACCGATATTGAGTTATTTTAAGGGGTAAAAAATGGTCAAGGTGTTAGTGATTGATGACTCGCCATTGATTCGACGAGTATTGACGGAGGTACTGCACCAGGCTGATGATATTCAGGTCGTAGGGTGTGCAGAAGACCCTTATCAAGCACGAGAAATGATTAAGCAACTTAATCCCGATGTGCTGACTTTAGATATTGAAATGCCGAAAATGGATGGCATTAGTTTTTTGAAAAACCTAATGCGTCTACGGCCTATGCCTGTGGTAATGATATCAACGCTCACTCAAAAAGGTTCACCGATGACTTTGGAGGCGCTGGAATTAGGGGCAGTTGATTTTATAGCTAAGCCGACAGTCAATGTATCTGAGCAATTAAGCCAGTATGCTAAATTAGTGCAACAAAAGGTCCGTACGGCAGCGTCGGCAAGAGTACGGCCTTTTAAATTAAGCCAAGTACAACCTATCGAAACGTTAAGTAATGCACAGTTTAGTATCAATAAGGTTTTGGCGATTGGAGCTTCAACAGGAGGAACAGAGGCGATTAAAGAGGTGCTAATAAGAATGCCAGAAAACTGCCCTCCGATCGTTATCACGCAGCATATTCCACCTGTGTTTAGTAGTTCATTTGCTTTGCGCATGGATAGGACATGTACTATCAATGTCAAAGAGGCGCAGCAAGGCGATAAGTTAAAAGCTGGCTGGGCGTTTATCGCCCCGGGTGGTCAACACTTAAGCGTTATACAGCAAGGAGGCAGCTTATATTGTCAGCTTGATGAGAGCGAGCCGGTTAACCGTCATCGTCCTGCGGTTGATGTATTGTTTAACTCGCTGGTTAAAGTGTGCCCTAAAAATACCATCGCAGCTTTATTAACGGGTATGGGGAGCGATGGTGCGCAAGGTTTACTGGCGCTAAAACAGCATGGTGCTTATACCGTAGCGCAAGATGAACTATCGTCAGTGGTATGGGGCATGCCTAAAGCCGCTGTAGAGATCGGAGCAGCTTTAGCGGTGGTCTCGCTTGATAAAGTGACGCAGCATCTACTAAACCAAGCAATGAAAAAGTAGTCACCTTATAAACTTGAGCTGATTATCCCGGGCTCAGGTTGATAATTATCAAGGGATTATATTTTTACTGCACAATTACCCACGGTTGTGAAAACCAATAATAGCTATTCTTATGAGCAATTGATGGTGCTGTGCAGTTAAATCGTGATCGCCCTTGAGCTAAATTTTTCGGTGAATTTATGGTCACAGTATCAGCTGCTGACCAGTTTAGTTTTGCCTGACCGATGCCCGATACATAACAAGCTAGCTGACTTTTATGAAAGTCTCCCATATTAAATTTAATGCTGATCTGAGGTGGGTTTTGGCTGGTCACGCTATCAATATAAGTAAGCTCTTGGATTGAAAATGCGCGAGAGTTTAGTTTGGTCACTAGCGTATCAAGCTTGCTATAAAACCCAGAAGCCGGAAAGCGTGGTAAACGGCTAAAATCAGAGTCTTTGTTGATGGCACCAGAGTGTTGGCCAATACCAATAAAGCCCAACTCTTTCACTAAACTTTGTAATTGGTTATTAAACTCGCCATATGGATATGCTAAGTATTTATAGTCATGGCCAATTTCTTCTTTGATCCGTTGTTGTGATGACAAAATATCTTGCTTAATACGCGCCTGCCATTGTTGGGGTGTTTCATCGGCTAATTTACGATGTAGGTAATCATGTTGTGCGCTGTGATTGCTGATCAGAGCACCTTTTTTGGCAAGTTCTCTGAGTTTATTCCAGCCCATTACATAGCCTTTACCTTCATCAATCAATTTTGGATTAACGAAAATAGTATAGGGGTAAGCAAACTTTTCTAATATCGGCGCTGCTTGTTCATAATTATTGTTGTAACCATCATCAAAGGTAATAGCGACGGTTTTATCTGGTAAACTTTGGCCTTGTTGTAAAGCAGATAGTAATTCATTCAGTGGCACTACGTTAAAGTCATGCTGTTTTAGATAGTTTAAATGCTCAGTGAAGGTTTCTGCACTGACACTGGTGACTGCTGGCAGGGTCTCACTGACATGATGATACTGTAAAATAACTGCGCTGTGAGCAGGTAAAGATAGACAAAAGAGGATCGATAGCAGACTGTGAAAAAATTTCTTAATCGTCATAAAGCACACCATAAAAGCTTGCTGTTGTTAGCTGGTCCAATGATATTATCAAATATAACCGTGCCACTGTTAGGAATAGTTGATACTGCAGTAATAGGGCATCTTGGTAGTGCTCATTTTCTTGCCGGAATTGCCTTGGGCGCCACGGTAATTTCATTACTATTTTGGTTGGCGGGCTTTTTACGCATGAGTACCACAGGGCTGGTTGCGCAAGCTTATGGCAAGAAAGATTATCCTCAATTAGCCGGATTATTAAAGCGCAGTTTAGTATTAGCGCTTATCGTGGCATTTTCTTTAATTGCTTTATCGCCACTTATTAAAAATGCCATAGCTTACCTTTCTGGTTCCAGTGCGCAGGTGCTCGCACAAGCTTATAGTTATTTTGAAATTCGTATTTTTAGTGCACCAGCGGCATTATGTAACTTGGTATTATTAGCTTGGATGTTAGGGATTCATTACGGTAAAGGGCCTTTTTATTTATTACTAGTTACTAATATCACCAACATTGTTTTAGATATTTATTTTGTTGTGTACTTAGATTGGCAAGTCGCCGGAGCTGCTTGGGCATCGTTGATTGCCGATTATACCGCGCTATTATTTGCATTATTCTTGGTTTTTAGGTTGGCGAAAAAAATGACTGTGCCGCTATTTTTAGGTGGGTGGTTTAGCCGAGATAAAATGTGGGCGTTATTAAGTCTTAACCGTGATATTTTTATTCGCTCCTTAATTTTACAACTGTGTTTTAGCTTTATGACCTTCTATGGTGCACGCATTGGCGAGGTAACGCTTGCGGTAAATGCTGTATTACTGAACTTTTTAATGCTAGTGAGCTTTGCTCTTGATGGTATTGCCTATGCAAGTGAAGCAAAAGTTGGCCAAGCAAAAGGTCAACATAGCGTACGGCGTATAAACTTATGGGTAAAAATAAGCGTATTTTGGGGAATGCTATTTGCTTTTTGTTATAGCGTGTTTTTTGCATTGTTTGGTTCGCAAATTATTACCTTATTAACAGATATTCCTGAAGTGATCAAAGCCGCCAATGAATACTTACCATGGTTGATTTTTATGCCATTAGCGGCAATGAGTTGCTTTTTGTTTGATGGTATTTTTGTTGGCCTAACTAGAGCTCAAGATATGCGAAATACCATGCTAATTTCAGCATTAGTTGGATTCTTTGGCGTGTTTTGGGTGTTTAATGCTTGGCAAAATCATGCGCTTTGGTTCGCAATGACCTGCTTTATGCTACTGCGTGGCATTACATTGGTCGTACGTTATAAGCAGTTGCAAACAGCGCAGCAGTTACTGAATTAATAGAAATAGCAATAAATCTAAAGTTCACTTATAACTTTGGATTTATTGTGCTAAAACGGCGTCGTTAAGCACTGTTTATTTTAACTTCGATTCGCATCTTGGGATGGCTTGGATATATGACTGAACTTTATCATTGGTTTGATTTAATTGGCATCGCCGTATTTGCCATGTCAGGCACTTTAATTGCCTATGATAAAAAAATGGATGGTTTTGGAGTCGTGGTACTGGCGACGGTCACCGCGATAGGTGGTGGCACAATTCGAGATTTGATTTTAGATGTTCCGGTATTTTGGTTACACGACCAAAGTTATTTTATCGCGATATTTGCGTCTGTCTTTGTTACCACGCGATTGATCAATAAGCAAAAATCAATTCCTTTATATCATTTACAAGTTGCAGATGCGTTTGGTTTAGCGTTCTTTGCTGTAATGGGGGCGCAAAAAGCATTGCTCGCGGGGATGCCAGCTACAACCGCAATTATTATGGGAGTGATCACCGGTTGCTTTGGCGGAGTAACGCGAGATGTGTTGGCAGGCAATATTCCTATGCTATTAAAAGGTGAGCTATATGCAATTACTTGTATTGCTGGTGGTATTGTTTATACCCAAGCAATTGTATTGAACATTGAGACAGAGATAGCGATGGTGTTAGCGATGTTAACCACCTTGCTGTTACGCCTTGCAGCAATGAAATGGCAACTAACACTACATATTTTTAAATATCCTGACTAGACTGTAAAGAACAGAACGTTACAGGGACAAAGGATGTCATTAGCTCGAATTTATTCTCGTGCCCAAGTGGGTATTCAAGCACCTGAAGTGATCGTTGAGGTGCATCTAGGTAATGGTTTACCAGCATTTCATATTGTAGGTTTGCCCGAAGCCTCAGTAAAAGAAGCCAAAGATCGTGTACGCAGCGCATTAGAAAACTCTAAATTTGGTTTTCCAGACCAACGCATTACAGTCAATTTAGCACCTGCTGATTTACCCAAAGAGGGGGGGCGTTTTGATTTAGCGATTGCGGTTGGTATTCTCATCGCTTCAGAGCAAATTGTTTGCACTGATATTGAACGCTATGAATTTTATGGTGAGCTGGCACTGAATGGCGAAGTGCGTGGCGTGAATGCAATACTCCCATCAGTTTTAGCAGCTAAAGCACAAGGGCATTGTTGTTTTTTACCTTTAGTAAATGACAGTTTAGCGAGTTTAGTAAATGGCGTTGAGCGCAAAGCGGTCTCTTCTATCCAAGAAGTATGGAGTGATTTACTCAATCAGCAGCCTTTACCTCTTAATATTAGCTACCCAGAACAGCAACATAGCGGTGTTGAATTCTTAATTGATTTAAGTGATGTAAAAGGCCAGCCGGGCGCGAAAAGAGTGTTAGAAATCGCTGCGGCGGGTGGCCATAATTTACTTTTTTTGGGGCCACCTGGTACGGGGAAGTCAATGCTCGCGCAACGTATGCCGACTATTATGCCGGGCATGTCCGATGATGAGGCACTTTCCACCGCAGCGTTGTATTCAATTATTGGTCAAAGTGTCGATCTAACTAACTGGCGCAAGCGACCATTTCGTAATCCTCATCACACATGCTCCGCTGTGGCGCTAGTCGGAGGCTCTTCAAACCCAAAACCAGGGGAGATTTCACTGGCACATAATGGCGTATTATTTCTTGACGAACTACCTGAGTTTGAACGTAAGGTGCTTGACTCATTACGCGAGCCAATGGAGACAGGCACTGTAACGATTTCAAGAGCGGCAAGGCAAATGGAGTTTCCTGCACAGTTTCAATTAATTGCGGCTCTTAATCCAAGTCCTACGGGTTGTCATAATGATAAGCGCGCAACTCCGGATCAAGTTATGCGTTATTTATCGCGGGTATCAGGACCATTTATTGACCGTATTGATTTACAAATAGAGCTACCACGTTTAAGCAGTGCGCAATTGCAAAGCACTCAAGAAGAACAAAGTAGTGCGACTGTGCGCACGCGGGTCGAGGCGGCATATAATCTGCAATTGCGTCGCCAAGGTAAAGTCAATGCGCGACTTAATAATAAAGAAATGAGTGTGCATTGCGCGCTTGCAGCGCCGGAGTTACAGTTTTTAGCTAAAGCCAGTGAAAAGCTATCATTATCGCCACGCTCTTATCATCGAGTGATCAAAGTAGCGCGAACAATTAGTGATCTAAAAGGGCAAGATAATATTAGTTTAGATGAACTAAAAGAGGCACTCAATTATCGTGCATTTGAACGTTTGTTATCACAATTAACCCAGTATTAGTGGTTAGATTGCATTAAATTGACAGCATGTAGCCTTTACCGCGTACCGTAACGATGCGTTTTTGGTCTTTTTCATCGCTCAGTTTTTTACGTAAGCGGCCAATTAAAACATCAACAGTTCTGTCATTTGGACTCCAATCTGGCTGGCCAATTTCTTCTGATATTTTTTCACGAGACGTGGCTTTTCCTGCGTTTGAGATCAAACAAATTAACACTTTATGTTCCGCTTCAGTGAGCCTAGATTCAATGCCATTAGCAGTGATTAAAGTGCGGTTGTCTGGATGCAGTTTGAAGTCAGCATATTCAATAAATTCTTCGCTTTCATCGCTACTGTTATTATTACTTTTTAAGCGCTTATAAAGTGCTCTTATACGTAGTTCAAGCTCTAATAAATCAACTGGTTTACAAATATAGTCATCAGCGCCTTGGGCAAGTCCGGCAATACGATCGGCTTGAGAATCTCTGCTTGAAAGCATGATCACACCAATGTCTGTGAGGGTGTTGAGTTCTTTTGCTAAATGTAAGCCATCACGTTTAGGTAATACTATGTCAATAATTGCTAATGATATGGCATCATGATTATTAGCGCGAGATTGCACTATTGCTAAGGCATCAGCGCCAGTCGCATCATTTTCAATGCAAAATTCAGTCTCTGCAAAATGATTGAATATACGTTTTACTAATAGTTCGTCATCTTCAACCAATAAAACATGAATAGTCATAGTATCTTAATTACCTTTAATGATGCCTCTATGTTATCACTCATTCGTAAAAGGTGAGAAGGGCGATTTTTAGTATTTATGCACTATTTAGGTGATTATTTAATTATTATCAACAGGTAAACATACTAGGTTTACCTGTTGAACAGAATAAAAGCTACTTTTCAGGGTATAAGTACTGCCACCACTGTGGTTGCTCTTTTAAATGCTTATCGAAGTAGGCAAGCATAGTATCCCACCAATCAAAGCGTTGATCGCGAGCAAAAATTTGATGGTCCGCCCCTTTATATTCAATAAGGTCAACATCTTTGCCTAGTAGTTTCAGCGCAGTATACATAGTGTGACTTTCGCCTACAGGTACATTGGTATCAGCATCACCATGTAATAGCAGTAGCGGTGTGGTTACTTTGTCTGCATGGAAAACCGGACTATGTTGGCTGTATAGTTCACTATTATTCCAAGGATAGCTGTTTTTAGAGGCTTCGCCAGAATATAAATAGCCCCACCAACCGTGACCCCAATACGAGGTAATATTAGAAATCCCCGCGTGTGCGATTGAGGCACTAAACATGTCTGTTTTAGTGGTCAGTAACATAGTCATAAAGCCACCGTATGATGCGCCTAAATTACCTAAACGATTTTTATCAATAAATGGATACTGTTTTAATAGTGCTTGGGTACCTTGCATAATATCGTCAGCAGTATATTGACCCCACGCATTCACATGCTTAGCAGAGAACTGTTGGCCAAATCCAGTTGCACCGGTCGGTTGCACTACATAAACCACATAGCCATGCTCTGCCCATAAATTGAAAGGATAACGCCCAGTAAAACCACGAGTAACCGGTGATGTACCGCCATAGTAATATACTAATGCTGGGTAGTGTTTGTTCTTATCAAGATTGCTTGGAAAGTAAACACGACCTTTAATTTCAACACCTGCGGTATTGATGAAGTTAAATTCATCTAAGCTGGCTATATCGGTATTTGCATACGCTTGTGGTTTAGAATCCCACAATGTGGTTGCGGTGTTTTTATTAATACTTAACTGTTTTAATTGCTGTGGAGATGATGCATTAGAGCCGCTAACTAAAATAGCTGGGCTGCGGTTGTGTGAAAAACTGAATTGTTCAACTACATCAAAACCTGTTTTGAGTTTGCTAAAGCGTTGTTTGCTTTTATCGTACAGGTACAAAGCAATCGTATCTTGCTCAGTGACTTTAACGAGGGCATCGCCATTAGCGAGCACTTCAAGTTGACCAATGGCAGGATCAAATTCACGACTTAATGGTGCTGCATTTTTACCATGATCAGTTAATAGGTAAAGCTGTCCATCATAGTTGTTAGCAAGCATATTCTCAGGTAGGTTTCTGCCTAAACCATCTTTAAAATCAGGACCCGCAGTGACATAAATGTCATCACCTGTGTATTTAGCTTGATTAAACGTAGCAAACTGACCAATAACTGTGTTGCTCGCATTGGCAATATTCAATTCCACTAACTCAGTGGTGGGGTGAGTCGACGCTTGCATTACTTGCACACCACGACTCAGTAATACCGTACCACGTTTGCTATTAAAATCTTCAATACTGTGACTAAGTGGTCCTTGGCTTATTGTTTTACTCAGGCCTGTACTTATATCTAATAAGTAAGCTTGTGAGGTTGTGCGGGCATATGACCAACGATCTTGTAAACCTTGGTAGTGTTTAGTTAGGCTGTTATCAGCTGCTGGTGATTTGGACCAGCTGAAGATTAAGCTGTTGTTATCGTAATATGCAAAGTCACCCGCGCCCTCTAGGTTGCTGGCAATCACTTTAAGATTAAGGGTTTTTCGATTTAATTGCTTTAACTTTCCATCTAATAGATAGACTAAATAATTATTATCGGGGCTCCAAATAATGTTACTCGGTTGACCCGACTCAAAACGGTAAACTGTTTGATTATCATCATTTTTTAGCTCTGTGATCACATTTGCTTGATTGCCAGTGCTATCCTGATAATGACGTTTTGCCACTAAATAGTGTTTGGCATCAGGTGCTAAAGATAGTGAACTAACCGTTGTGGCATCAAACAGTTGTTTAGCAGATAAACCGTGTTGCTCTTTATTGCTAAAAGTTAATCTATCAATTGCTGCTTTAGGGTTGAAATCAACGTCAACATCGTGCCAATTAGCAACTTGTTCAGCAATAATCACTATTTGGTGATCGCCTTGCGGTAATGCCAGTTCATAGCTTTCTTTTGTGACTGATTGTTTTTCACCATCGATAAACAACTGCGCTTTTTCGATACCTTTAAGTGTCAATGTGCCTTGGCTAAAGCGCTCTGCATGAGCGGTAAACTTTAATGCTTGTAGACCACCAAGAGTTAACGCATTTACTTTGTCTAAGGTTTGCCACTTTAATTTTTCGCCAAATACCGTAATACTTGTTGTTGGTTGTTGAATGCTAGGTAATAGTGCGTTAATAATCGCATCTTGATGCTCAGTTTGATATGGCTTTAGCTGCATGTCGGCTGCAATTGGGCCAATAAACTTAATATCTGCTTTATCTAATGGTGCAGCGACTAAAGCGCTACTTAATGTGCTTAAAGTTAACACCGCGAATGTGGTTGTTAGGCGAGGTGCTTTACCGCGCCATAGTGAACTAAAATTCATTATTGAGCCTGATGTAGGGAATTTAATTTAATATAGCATGTGGTTGTGGTGCCAAAAAGTGCTCTGCGATGGATTTCATTGCTCAGCAGCGTAAGGTTTGAGGTTAGGGGCTACACTTGGTAAGGTGTATACCTAAGGGGGTATAATTGACTGACTGGCTAAGGGGTAACAGTGACATTATTAATCGTTTACATGGTTGCGGCGATTACGATTTCTTTTTTATGTTCGATTATGGAAGCCGTACTATTGAGTATTACGCCAAGCTATGTCGCAGTATTGCGTAAAAAAAAGCCTAAGCTAGCCAAACGTTTTGAGCAATTAAAAACCAATGTAGATCAGCCTTTAGCTGCTATTTTAACCTTAAATACGGTTGCCCATACTGCAGGTGCTGCCGGTGTAGGGGCACAAGCCGCGGTGGTTTTTTCTGATGCGGCGGTGGGAATTGCTTCGGCGATAATGACATTGTTAGTATTGGTGCTGTCAGAAATTATTCCAAAAACTCTGGGCGCAAAGCATTGGCGAACGCTTGCACCTATGGTGACCCAAGCATTACAGTATTTAGTCATCGCACTAAAGCCTTTTGTGTGGCTTGCTGAAAAACTCACCGGTATATTGGGCCGTAATTACAACGAAGAGTATTATATTCGTCAAGAAATTGAAGCTATGGCTGATATGGGGTCGCAATCAGGTGCTTTGCATCAGGAAGAGTCTGAAATCATCCGTAGTTTATTGCATTTTCGCCACGCTAAATTAGATTCATTACTTACCCCGCGTACCGTCTTGTTTAAAGTGCATAAAGATTTAACTGTAAATCAGTATTTAGCTGAGCATGGTTCAGCGTCGTTTTCTCGAGTGTTGGTATATGATAAAAATGGTGATGATATTATCGGTTTTGTACATAAAAACGATATTATGTTGGCGTATCATCGATTGGGCGAGAACTATAAAATCAGCAAGTTGATAAAACCTATTTATACTGTGCCAGAGACCTTATATGTACCTACTTTATTACATACTTTGTTAGCTGAGCGCACTCATATTTGCTTAGTGGTAGATGAATATGGTGATGTGCAGGGGATTGTGACGCTCGAAGATATGATTGAAGCGTTAATGGGCTTTGAAATTGTAGACGAGCATGATCAATCAGCTAATATGCAAGCAGTTGCTAAGCAAATGTGGCGTCAGCGCTTGGAAAGTAGCAATAAATTGTTAAGCGCTGAGAATACCATGGCGAAACGAAAAAATTAACGTCGGCTATGACTATTTAATGAAACCATATGTAGCCATGATTGCGCCCAGCGAATAAATTCAGTTTTGCCTTTTGGGCGACTGATCAAAAAGCCCTGCATTAAAATGTGCTCTTTAAAACGCTCCAAGTATTCAAGCTCCTCAACGCGCTCAATGCCTTCAGCGACAATTGTTAAGTCATCTTGAATAGCTATATTCACTAAGCTACTAACAATGACCTGAGAAAATAAATCACTTTCAATATTACTGATCAAGGTACGATCTATTTTCACCTCAGTAAAAGGCAGTGTTTTTAATTGTTGTACATTGGTAAACCCAGTGCCAAAATCATCAAGAGAAATACCAAAACCACGCATTCGCAAACGGTTTAGAGTTTCTAGCTGTGCTGAACTGGATAAAGCATGCTGTTCTGTGATCTCTAAAATAATTTCACTTGGGGTCAATTGATTAAGATGTAAAATTAAAGCCAGCTTATCTGGGCAGCTTAAATCTTCTAGCTGGCAGGGAGACAAATTAAAAGCCAGTTTAAGTTTGTAGCCTAAACGAGTTTTTATTTCTGAGAAATCGCCTGTTGCCTTTTCAAACAACTGAAATGTGATTAGGTTAATTAAATCTAGATCTTCAGCGACACAAATAAATCGCTCCGGTAAAAGTACTGCGCCTTGTTCCGCGGTCACTATTCTGGCTAATACTTCTATGCTTTCAACTTTATTACTATTACGGTTTACTTTTGGTTGATAAAACGGCGTTATCTCATTATGACTTATTGCATGCAGCAATTGCGTTTCAGAAATTGGTTCTGTGGGTTTTTCAGTATGACAAGCTAAATACTCTAGTTTTTGTAGCAGTGTATAAACTTGGTTGAGTTGCACTGGTTTGGCGATGTTACCAATTAAATGTACATTATTTTTTCGGGCTAAATCAGCCGCCAAATCAATGATTTTTGAATTCATTTCCGAAATAATGACAATTGCGCCTGGATATTGGATATCGCCAAGGTGGCGAATAAGCTCCATGCCATCCATGTCTGGCATATTCAGGTCAGTAAACACGGCGTCAAAAGTATATAGATTCGTTTTTACTTTATTAAGAGCGTCTTGAGCATTCAAGCACGTAGTTACATTGGGCACATTAAGCTCATTTAAGATAGCCTGCATCACTACTAAAATAGCTTTTGAATCATCAACGACCAGAATGCTGCGTGCTAATTTTGTCATTTTCTTCCCTGAAATAAAATTTACTTGTTAACTAAAAGTAGTCGAGAATAGCGAAGGTGTCAGCTTTATAGTTGCAAATATATTCCATAATCTCGTTAAAAAAATGGGTATACTAACGATATAATTTTTAAGGTTTAAAGTGACATCATGCAAATACAGCTGACCCTCGCTGATCAACAATTTAGTTTAGTGCTCGCAGGGCAACAAATTGTAAAAATTTTTCAGCAACAACAAGCGATTGGGTTTGATAATCCGCGCGAAAATTATTTTGAATTTAAACTTGACGATCAAGTAATTGGCTTAGACACCAGTGCTGTAGTTGAACAAAGTTTATCACTTCATATTAATAATCAATTTGTACAACAGCTCACCTTGCCAGCAATTGAAAAAACCAAACCTAAGCAGGGGCTGCTTGGATTATTTGCGCTTGGTTTTAAGATCTTTAAAAGTGCCAAAGTTGTTAAAGTGGCGTTAGCTGGCGCCTCAGTGGCTGGTTATGCGTGGCTGTTCACCTTTGAATTTGCCTTGATGCTGATTGCCTGTTTAGTGATCCACGAATACGGCCATGTCAGAGCAATGCAATATTTTGGGATTAAAACCAAAGGCATTTACTTGATCCCGTTCGTCGGTGGTCTTGCGGTGAGCGACGATAAAATTACCACCCGCTGGCAAGATGTGGTGATTTCTTTAATGGGGCCCGCATTTGGTTTGATCACCTCCGTAATGGGGGTGGTGCTTTATTACGCCACTGAGATGGAAATATTCGCCGGGGTCGCAGTACTCAGCGCATTATTGAATTTATTTAACTTGTTACCTATCTTGCCGCTTGATGGCGGGCATGTATTAAAAAGTATTAGCTTCTCAATGCGTTCATGGGTTGGATTGAGTATTTGTATTTTAGGCGTGTTATTTGGCTTATGGCTAAGCTACACCTTTGGCTTAATGCTATTAGTGTTTTTCTTATTTATCGGTGCACTGGAAATAGCCTTTGAATGGCGCGGCCGCCACTATTCACATTTACTGCCACTAGATAAATATGGGCAAGGTTTTTCGGCCGTGATGTACGCTTTAGTAGTTGCAGGCCATGTGGCTGTGATGATGCATTTTGCTGACTCTGAAAATGCAATTTTAAGCCTGCCGATGAAGATATTGTCGAGTTAACAAATTTAAATAGCGTGAGGTGTTACTCACGCTATATTTTTGCAGCAAGCGTTACGGATAAAAACTCAACACCAAGGATATAAACACGCCGGTTATAATTAGCTGCACTAAACAAAAGCCCATAATGTCTTTGGCTTTTAGGCCGGCAATTGCTAGCACTGGCAAGGCCCAAAATGGTTGAATCAGGTTAGTCCACGCATCACCCCACGCTACCGCCATAGCCACGCGTGGCATATCTGCACCCAGAGCTTGTGCTGCGGGTATCACTATCGGTGCTTGTACCGCCCATTGTCCACCGCCAGATGGCACAAATATATTGACTAATCCCGCGCTTAAAAAGCTCCAAAACGGCAGTGATTGTGCACTGGCGATGGCGATAAATCCTTGTGATATTTGCTGCGCCAAACCTGTTTGTACCATGATTGCCATGATCCCAGCATAAAATGGAAACTGGATAATAATCCCTGCGCCGCTGGGGACTGCTTGCTGCAGGCTATTAAGTAAATTATACGGCGTTTGATGCAGTAAAATCGCAGAAAATAAAAACAGTGCAATCACACTGTTTAAATTAAGTGAGCCGCCACTAAACACAAAATAATTAGCTAAATAAACTAGCCCAAGCACTCCAATGCCTAGTCCTAATAACTTACTGTGTTCAATTTTATCGGCAGGGCGAGTAACATTGTTGGGTTTAGGTATCGGTTCTGCTAATAGCGTTTTATCAACATAAATGCTGTCTTTGGCGCTGGGTAACATATAACGATTAACCAGTGGCATAATGATAAATAAGCCAATAACTATGGCTATATTAAATCCTGAAAAAAGTGTTTCGCTGGTGTTTATCACACCAATGCTTTGCTGTGAAAAATGCCCTGACGTTGCGATAGTTAAAGGAATTGAGCCTGCCAAGCCACCATGCCAAACAATAAAGCCAGAATACGCACTGGCAACCAGTAAGCGATAATCAACTAGTATGTGGCGGGCAATGGCTTTGGCAAATAAAGCGCCAATAACTAAGCCAAATCCCCAGTTAATCCAACTGGCGAGTAATGATACAAAAGTCACTAATAAAATAGCTTTTGGCGCAGTATTGGCAAGTTTTGCTAATTGCGTGAGCAGTCGGCTCATCATCGGTGTACTTGCCAGCATATATCCGGTGAGTAATACCAACAGCATCTGCATGGCAAAACTCAGTAAGTTCCAAAAACCACTGCCCCACGCGCTCAGCACTTGTTGTGGGTTTGAAGGTGTCACTACACACGCAATTATAAAGGTAAGTAGTGTGAGTAAAATAACAAAAATAAATGGATCGGGTAGGTAACGTTCCACTAATTTAGTGAACGGTTTGGCAACATGATTTAGCATAATGATTGTGTGTTTTGATTATTGCTACATATTGCCAATTAATCACGAAAGTGTTTAATTGGCAAATAGAGTTGTAGTCGTGGTGTTAAATCGCGTATTTCTTCGTCATTATAACAAACGTTAATTCAAGCACTAGCGTGGCATAAGCCACGCTTAGATACAGTGCTATTTCTGTGGTGCGAGGACCGCTTTTAAACGTGTTTGTACTTCTTCTACGAGTAAGTCTGGTTGAAATTTAGATAAAAACGCATTGCAACCCACTTTCTCGACCATGGCTTGGTTAAAGCTGCCACTGAGGGATGTGTTAAGTACCACATGCAGATTTTTTAAGCGGTTATCGTTACGGATCTCGTGCGTTAAGCGGTAACCATCCATTGCTGGCATTTCTGCATCGGTGATCACCATCAGTAACTCTTTTTCTACGTCCATGCCTTTATCAGCCCAGGCTTTAAGCATATTGAGTGCTTCAAGACCATTACTGGCTGGGATAATCTCAATACCCAACTGCGTTAATGTATCGCTCACTTGTTTTCGTGCTGTAGGTGAGTCGTCAGCATGGAGTATTTTTCGGCCAACAAATTCGTTTACGATACTTTGATCAAGCACCTCATCAGAAATTTGTACTTCGTACTCAACAATTTCTGCTAGTACTTTTTCTACATCAATGATCTCTACTAACTGCTCTTGGCCATCACGTTGAATTTTAGTGAGCGCAGTTAGATAATGATTTTTACCGATAGAGGAAGGCGGTGGCATTATATCTGACCATGTCATATTAACGATTTGATCAACCTTACCAATTAGAAACCCTTGTACTGTGCGATTGTATTCAGTGATCACTAAGTTACTATCTTCAGTGTTCTTAGCCGCAGACATGCAAATCGCTTGGCGTAAATCAATAACAGGGATTGATTCACCACGAATATTGGCCACGCCTGATATTTTAGGATGGGCATGTGGAATGATACTAAGATGCGGCAGTTTCACTACTTCTTTAACTTTAAAGACATTAAGAGCAAACAAGTGGCGACTGTGCAAATAAAACAATAATAACTCTAAGCGATTTTCACCAACGAGTTGAGTTCGTTGATCAACAGAAGCTAATACACCTGACATAACACGCTCGACTTTATAATTAATAATTCAAGTATAGCTTACACTGTTCTACTTTAAAAAAGCAGTCTAGATAATAATCTTGATCCTCAAAAGTATTTCAACCATTGCCTTCATTTAAGCATTACAGTAACTTATCGATAATTGATAGCTGAATAACCAAGTGTGGGCATGCCTTTTATATTTAAACGATTATTTTTACTAGTCAGAAACCATATTGATCAGGTTAGTTGGCAAGCTGTCGCTATTGCGACATTATTACATATGGTCTTGATCTGGTTGTTGTTAATCTTCGCTGAAGAAGCCGCACTGAGGCCAATTAGCACTTTTGTTTATTACTATATCGTTACTACCTCAACGGTAGGATATGGTGATTTTAGTGCAACTACAGATCTGGGTAGATGGATTGTGGCGATACTGCAAATTCCATTTGGTTTAGCTTTATTTGGTGTCCTGTTAGGTAAAACAGGGCAAACAGTTACTTATTTAATTAGGCGCGCTATGACGGGTGATAAAAGTTTTGCACATTTTCACAATCACATTATTATTTTTGGCTGGCATCAAATTCGTACTAAAAAAATGATTGATTATATTCTCGCTGACCAAAAGCGTTTGGATCGACGAATTTTGCTTGCGGTCACAGAGTCAATGGAGCATCCGTTTTTAGCTAATGCCCATGTTGATTTTGTGCGCTTAACTAGTTTTACAGATTTAAGCGAGCTGGAAAGGGTCGCAATTAAACTGGCAGATAAAATTATTATTGACGGGCAAGACGACGACGAAACTTTTACGACCGCCCTGCGCATTAGTAAATTAGTGAAAGATGACTGCCATATTAGTGCGCACTTTAACGATGAGAGTAAAGTCGAAATGCTACTAGAACATTGTTACAACGTGGAATGTTCAACGGCTAAGTCAGCCGAAATTCTAGTACGTTCAATGCAAGACCCCGGCTCAAGTCGTGTACAAGAGGAATTATTATCTACTTTGCATGGTGATACCCAGTTTAGTTTAGCTATTCCTGCTGATTTAGCGGTAATGGAATTTGGTAAATTATTTCATCATTTTAAACACGACCATGATGCTATTTTACTTGGTGTTGCTCACAACCTGAGTGCGCAAAATATGGATTTAAATCCACCACTGGATTATCCGGTTAACAGTGGTGATATTTTACATTAC
Source organism: Pseudoalteromonas sp. SG44-8 (assembly GCF_014164125.1). Classification (NCBI taxonomy): domain Bacteria; kingdom Pseudomonadati; phylum Pseudomonadota; class Gammaproteobacteria; order Alteromonadales; family Pseudoalteromonadaceae; genus Pseudoalteromonas; species Pseudoalteromonas sp. SG44-8. The sequence goes on from NZ_JACJEQ010000020.1 coordinate 56,614, forward strand.
ATTGCGGTTGATCGTGTTTTAAGCAGCGAAGTTGATTGGCAGGGGCTTGCTAAGTAATGAATGAAGTGGCGTTTTTAATTCTACTTTTGAGCGCATATATACTCCCAGTAGTGATTGTGCTCAATAGTAAACGTACGCAAGGCCACGAAAAAAATGGCTGGTTAATCGGCATCATTTTCTTTTCATGGCTCGCACTGATAATGTACTTTGCGATAGTGCCCAAGCACGGGCACAAAAAGAAAACTACCAAGAAAAAGAAAGGTTAAAATTGAGTTGTCAGTTTACATATAAATTTGCCAACCGTGCTTGATTAAACAAGCACGGCTTTTTATTTTAACTGTTTTAGTTTGTGCTCCACTAAAGGATCATCAGGGGCAAGTTGCTGAGCAACTTCCAGCAGCTGAATAGCATCCTTAGGGTGTTCATCTTGGTGCTTTAGCGCGACATCAATCAATGGTTGAATATCAATTTTGGCTTGATGCTCTTGCACATGCGCTGCTTTTTCATCAATCAGTATGTTGTGTGCTTTACTTAATAATACTTGGCGGTGTGCCGATTTAGCATTCGCCTTGTTGAGCCTTCTATAATAGTCTTCTTTAAAGCGCAGGATTTTGGTTTGTAGGCGAAATTGCGCAATATCGACTTGTTGATGGCTAATAAAGTCGACGGCCACTTGTTTATAAAAGCCAAATTTATTTAGGTAGGTGGCATGGGTACTATGACCCATACCAAACACGCGTAAGTGGGTTAGTTGCGAATAGCGCTTAGCATGGCCACGGTCAATACGATTGGTCGGGTCGTAAATTATATAGCCTTTAGCATTGCCTAAATCGAGATCGTGGTAATCTTGCTCCCAATCGAATTGTTGTGCTATATCCGTACTTGAGCGGTCATCCCAAGGAGCAAGTGCTTTATTTTTGGTGCTAACAGGGTGAAATAACAGTACCTTATCTAGCTTTAGTAAATTAGCAAATGCACCCACAGCAAAGCCACCTCGGCTTAAGCCGTAGCCTAATCGCTGGGTAAAGGGTGTTAGCAAGGGAGCGAGTTGCTCGAGGAAAAACAGTAAATTACGGTGTCTAAACCAATTACTTATTCCTAAGTGCTGAAAAGAAATAACATTCACATGTTGTTTTTGCGCTAGTTGAAATCCCCAAGGGCTAAAATCATCATTGAGATCATGCTCTTGGTAATTAGTACCTGCAGGAGAAAAGGTGAACAATAAAGGCTTATTTATATCAATAAAGTGATACTTAACAAAAACATCGCCAAGTAAATCGCCTCCAGAGATAGGTAATCTGGTTTGCTGTTCATCTTGAGGTAGAGTTAACCACTCATCTAACCAATACAGTAATTTCATCTAACCCCCTAACTAAAACAAGCCACCTATTTTAGCAAATTTGGAAAAAGAAGGAAAACGTGATGTATTAGCAGCAAATTATTGTTGTTACTCTGCCATTTTTATAATTGCTTGCCAATCCGCTTTAGTCACTGGCATTACCGATAATCGACCGCCTTTTTTTAGAGCTATTTCGGTGATGGCGTCGTTTTCTTTAATCGCTTTTAAGCTGACTAATTTATTTAAATGCTGCTGATAGGTTACATCAACCACAACCCATCTCGGTTTATCACTGGTTGATTTAGGATCGTAATAATCACTGCTTAAATCAAACTGGCAAGGATCTGGGTAGGCTTCAGTAGTCACTATTGCGATACCTGCAACGCCGACGTGTTTACAGCTAGAATGGTAAATCATTACTAAATCGCCGAGCTTTACGCCATCGCGCATAAAATTACGGGCTTGGTAGTTGCGCACACCTTCCCATGCAGTGGTTTGTGCAGGGGCGCTTTTTAAATCGTCGATTGAAAATGCATCGGGTTCAGTTTTAAATAACCAATACGCCATAACTAGGATCCTTGAAATATTTACATCATACTTGTCTATAGTATCATTAAAATCTAAATGGGATTGAGGAGCAACTATGAGCCAAGTTTTAGATGATTTATTGTCGTTATTAACGTTAGAAGAAATAGAGCAGGGCTTGTATCGAGGGCAAAGCCAAGATTTGGGTTTTCGTGCGGTATTTGGTGGTCAAGTCATGGGCCAAGCACTGTCTGCAGCTAAAGAAACCTTACCGGAAGGCCGTATTGTTCATTCACTGCATTCTTATTTTTTACGCCCTGGTGATGCTGCAAAGCCAATTGTGTACGATGTTGAAACGATCCGTGATGGTAAGAGCTTTAGTACTCGCCGAGTTAGTGCTATTCAATATGGAAAACCTATTTTTTATATGACGGCATCATTTCAAGGTGCTGAAGATGGCTTGTCGCATCAAGCTACAATGCCGGATGTACCAGCTCCTGAGGAGCTGCGCTCATCACTGGAGTTTTATCAAGAGCATGCATCTCATATACCTGAGGTGATCCGCAATAAGTTTATTCGCGAAATGCCGATTGAAATGCGTCCGGTCACCTTTCATAACCCATTTAAGCCAGAAGTAATGGAGCCGGTTAAACATATTTGGTTCAAAGCCAATGGCGAGATGCCAGATGATCAACGTATTCATAACTATTTATTGGCATATGCGTCTGACTTTGAATTTTTACCAACGGCTCTACAGTCCCATGGTGTCTCGTTTATGCAGCCAAACATGCAAGTAGCAACAATTGACCATGCGATGTGGTTTCATCGTCCGTTTCGAATGGATGATTGGATTTTATATACCATTGATAGCCCAAGTGCGAGCTCAGGGCGGGGGTTGGTGCGTGGTCAGTTCTTTGACCGTCAAGGCAATTTAGTTGCCTCAACGATCCAAGAAGGTGTAATGCGTCAGCGTTAATATGCCGCTTGCAGTTATTTTTGCTTACATTGTCCTTGCACAATATCACTAATTGACTGCCAGACTCGCGCTGGCAGCAAGGCTTTAAGGTGAATATACACTTCACAAAGTTCAGTACTGCCCTGTAAGCCATTCTCGGTTTCGCTAATTAAACTTTGTTCGCGCAAGTTGCTAATAAAGCCTACCAATACTTTTTTGTCAAAAAACTCAGGGGTCTTAATACCATGCAAGGTACCTAAGCGCTGCGCTAATACTTGGCTTTCGCGTTCAAGCTCTTCGCGTTCAATTTCTTTACTGGTTTGAATAAAGCCAATCACAATGGCGTAGCGTTGCAGGGTTAAGCTAAGCGCACGACCTAGAATTTCCAGCTTGGCTAAGCAATCATTACTGTTGGTGATTTTTATGTTATCACCATCTATTTCTATTAAATCTTGATCTACAAAGCTGGCCAGTATGCGGGTGATATAATTTTCATCAAGTTCGTGTAAAAACCATTCTTTAGCAAACATCGGGTAAAAACAGTTAACCAATTTTTGGCACTGCGATACTGTCGTTTTATGGCTTTTAAATATATGCAGTGCCAGTAAGCTTGGTACGGCAAACACATGGAGAATATTATTACGGTAGTAGTTAAAGAGGATTTTCTCTTTATCGTTAATCGCGATAATCTCGCCAAACTCATCGCTTATAACGTCAAATTTATTCAGCTTTAAAGCATGTTCGAGTAACTGTGATGAAGTTTCATCTGGGGTGGTGATTTTTTCACTGTAACTAGCGCTACGTTGTAAATGTAAGTAAAAGTCTAGTTGTGCTAACAATTTAGGCTTGCTCAATGCTTGCTTATCATTTACCAGTAAGATCATTGCCAGTAAATTAACTGCGTTAAGCGCGGCGGCACTATTAATATTAACCATCACTTTATCCGCTAAAGTCGCCACTTGCGGACCAAGCCATTGTGGTTTTTGAACATCAGTTGGGTGAATAGATTCACGCCAATCAGGTTGATGCTCATTTAAATATTGATTAACCGAAATCGGATCGCCAAAATTCAAATAGCCGCGGCCATAGTTTTTGAGATTTTTAATGGCTTTGAAAATACCGAAAATCGACTCGCCTTTTTTATCATCACCTGCGAGTTCTTTCAGATAAGTATTTATTTCCATGACGTGTTCATAACCAATGTACACCGGCACAATCGAAATAGGGCGATCAATACCACGTAACATAGCTTGTAGTGTCATCGCCAACATACCTGTTTTTGGTGGTAGTAAACGCCCGGTACGGCTACGTCCGCCCTCAGTATAAAACTTAACTGAGTAACCTTTGATAAACAACTGACTTAAATACTCTTTAAATACAGCAGAGTAAAGCTTGTTGCCAGCAAATGAGCGGCGGATGAAAAATGCGCCACTGCGGCGGAATATGCCGCCTGCTGGGAAGAAGTTTAAGTTAATACCAGCAGCAATATGTGGTGGTACTAAACCAAGATGATAAATCGAGTAGGTAAGTAATAAGTAATCCATGTGGCTGCGATGACACGGCATATAAATAATTTCATGACCTTTATTGGTTAGATCATGGATTTGTTCGGTGTATTTTATATCAATGCCGTTATAGAGCTTGTTCCATAGCCAGGTTAATACACGATCTGCAACACGTATGTTGGCATCACTGTAGTTAGCAGCAATCTCATCTAATAGCTTTAACGCATTTTGCCGTGCTTGCTCATGGCTGATTTTTTTGCTTTTTGCTTCATCGTTAATTGCTTTTTTTATAGTCGGTGATGCTAACAATGAATTAAATAGTTGCTCGCGTGAGGGCATTTTAGGGCCCGTTGCCGCCAATTTTTGACGACGAAAATGCACCCTAGCGACGCGAAGTAATTTATGAGGTAACTCATCAACATCGGCTTTTTCATTTACTAATAACGATAAATCCAACGGTTGACTAAAGCGTATAAAGTTATCACGCCCTGAAAACAGTAATACAAAAAACTTACGAAACCAGCTAGGTGTAAGTGAGTGCGAAACCAGCGTACCTAAACCTGGTTTTTCTTTACCTGGATTACGACCCCATAAAATAGTGACCGGAATGACTTGCACGTTTTTTTCGCCACTGGTAAATAGTTGAGCAATTATTTGTTTACCCTGGTTTAGCGCGTCAGTTGGCTTCGCTTGGCTGCCAAACAGTGGTGGTGGATTTTGTAGGCCAATAAAGCGGTCTAACTCTGCATTACCCAACAGCTGTTGTTCAGTTGGTCTGGGCAGGTTGTACTTTTTACAAACTCGGTCAAGAGCCGCTAAATCTGAGCGAGCATTAAGTTTAACTATATAAAAAGTAGGGTAGGCGGGATTAAGACCGTATTGTTCAATTGGGTTCTCGGGCAGTACTTTGCTTTTCACAAATAGGCGATTCATCACCATAGACACAAAATTCAAGCAATAATTAAAAATACGCATCAACTCACCAAGGTTAAGGATTAAGAGATAAAAGCAAAATAAGGATGAATAATAACAATTAAAAACTGGACTGACCATTATCATTAGTGCCAAGTACGATTGCATGGCTTCCTAACTATAGTAAATTCCCAGTAATGACGACATAGTGACAACCCTTTTTTACAGTATAAATAATCCTCATTCTGGTAGTTTGAAATAGTTGTTGCATTTATCACCAATATCACTATAATACGCAGGCTTTCAAAATTCCCCCGGGAACTTGGAAGGAACATTAAGCTTGGATTTCAAGCTAATAAAACAGGAGTTCCGATTTGGAACTCAACGTAGATATAAATCAACAACCGGCATCTTATGTTTTTAAGATTGTTTCGGTCGTTTTTTTATGCTCTTTTAAATGCTCTTTATATTGAGGTTTAAGAATGTCAAATCAACGCATTCGTATTCGCCTAAAAGCTTTTGACCACCGTTTGATTGACCAATCAACGGCGGAAATCGTGGAAACTGCGAAACGCACTGGCGCACAAGTACGTGGTCCAATTCCACTACCTACACGCTTTGAACGTTTTACTGTACTTACATCACCGCACGTTAATAAAGATGCGCGTGATCAGTACGAGATCCGCACCCATAAACGTCTGATCGACATCGTAGAACCAACTGACAAGACTGTTGACGCACTTATGCGTTTAGATCTTGCTGCTGGTGTTGATGTTCAAATCAGCCTGGGTTAATCGAAAGATTAGAGAGGTTTTAGGAAAATGGCATTAGGTCTAGTCGGTCGTAAAGTGGGTATGACACGTATCTTCACTGAAGATGGTGTATCTATCCCTGTGACAGTTATTGAAGCGACACCTAACCGCATTGCTCAGATCAAATCTGACGCAACAGACGGTTATAACGCGCTTCAAGTAACCGCAGGCACTAAAAAAGCAAGCCGTGTAAACAAAGCAACAGCGGGTCACTTCGCTAAAGCTGGTGTTGAAGCGGGTCGCGGTCTGTGGGAATTCCGCCTAAATGGTGGTGAAGGCGATTTTGAAGTAGGCGCTGAGCTTACTGTTGAATTATTCAACGAAATCAACAAAGTTGACGTAACCGGTACTTCTAAAGGTAAAGGTTTCCAAGGTGGTGTTAAGCGCTGGAATTTCAGCATGCAAGACGCTACACATGGTAACTCTCTATCTCACCGTGCTCCTGGTTCAATCGGTCAAAACCAATCACCTGGTAAGGTGTTTAAAGGTAAGAAAATGGCCGGTCATATGGGTGCTGAGCGTGTAACGACTCAAAACTTAGAACTAGTACGCGTTGACGCTGAGCGTAACTTGCTTTTAGTTAAAGGTGCAGTACCTGGCGCTATCGGCGGTGACGTTATCGTTAAACCTGCTGTTAAAGCATAAGTCCTGGAGATTTAGTGATGGAATTAGCAATTAAAGACGCTTCTGGCGGTCTTGAAGTTTCTGAAGCTACTTTTGGACGTGAGTTTAACGAAGCATTAGTACATCAAGTAGTTGTTGCATACGCAGCAGGTGCTCGTCAAGGTACTCGTGCTCAGAAGACACGTTCTGAAGTAAGCGGTGGTGGTAAAAAACCATGGGCTCAAAAAGGTACTGGCCGTGCACGTGCTGGTACAATCCGTAGTCCAATTTGGCGTTCAGGTGGCGTTAGCTTCGCAGCTAAACCACAAGACCACAGCCAAAAAGTAAACCGTAAAATGTACCGCGGTGCGATCAAAAGCATTTTATCTGAATTAGTTCGTCAAGAGCGTTTAATCGTTGTTGAAAGTTTTGCTCTAGCAGCACCAAAAACTAAAGAACTAGTTGCTAAGCTTAAAGAACTTGAGCTTAAAGATGTTCTAATCGTAACTGAAGAAGTAGATGAGAATCTATTTTTATCGGCACGTAACCTGTACAAGGTTGACACGCGTGATGTAGCTGGTATCGACCCTGTAAGCTTAATCGCTTTCGATAAGGTACTTATTACAGCAGCTGCTGTTAAGCAACTTGAGGAGACGCTAGCATGATTCGTGAAGAACGTCTTTTAAAAGTGATCCTTGCTCCACATATCTCTGAAAAAAGCACTATTGCTGCTGAAGAAAACAACACTATCGTTTTCAAAGTAGTAAATGACGCAACTAAAGCTGAAGTTAAAGCAGCTGTAGAGAAGCTTTTTGAAGTGGAAGTAACTGGTGTTCGCACACTTAATGTTAAGGGTAAAACAAAACGTACTGGCGCACGTTTCGGTCGTCGTAGCGACTGGAAAAAAGCTTACGTTACTCTTAAAGAAGGCAGCGAACTAGACTTTGTCGGCGGCGCCGAGTAATAAGGGGAGTTAGAATTATGGCACTTCAAAAGTGTAAGCCAACTTCTGCGGGTCGTCGTCACCTAGTTAAAGTGGTAAACCCAGATCTACATAAGGGCAAGCCATACGCACCACTATTAGAGAAAAACTCTAAATCAGGTGGTCGTAATAACAATGGTCGTATTACGGTTCGTCATATCGGTGGTGGTCATAAGCAGCATTACCGTTTAATCGATTTTAAACGTACTAAAGATGGCATTCCAGCCACTGTTGAGCGTTTAGAATATGATCCAAATCGTAGCGCAAACATCGCACTTGTATTATATGCAGACGGTGAGCGTCGTTACATTATCGCACCAAAAGGCTTAAAAGCTGGTGATGCAATCCAGTCTGGTGTTGATGCACCAATCAAGCCTGGTAATGCATTACCTATGCGCAATATGCCTGTAGGTTCGACTGTTCACAACGTAGAATTAAAACCAGGTAAAGGTGCTCAAATCGCACGTTCTGCTGGTGCATACGTTCAAATCCTTGCTCGTGATGGTCAGTATGTAACATTACGTCTTCGTTCAGGCGAAGTTCGTAAAGTTGAATCAGATTGTCGTGCGACGCTAGGTGAAGTAGGCAATGCTGAGCATATGCTTCGTTCACTTGGTAAAGCAGGTGCAAATCGCTGGCGTGGTATTCGTCCGACAGTTCGTGGTGTTGCCATGAACCCGGTTGATCACCCACACGGTGGTGGTGAAGGTCGTACATCTGGTGGTCGTCATCCTGTGTCTCCATGGGGTAAGCCGACTAAAGGTGCTAAGACGCGTAAGAACAAGCGTACGGATAAATTTATAGTACGTCGTCGTACTAAGTAATATTGAGGAATAGCCATGCCACGCTCTCTCAAGAAGGGTCCTTTTATAGACCTACACTTGCTGAAGAAGGTAGAGAAAGCTTTGGAAAGCGGTGACAAGAAGCCAATTAAAACTTGGAGCCGTCGTTCAATGATCATACCTAACATGATCGGATTGACCATTGCTGTCCATAATGGTCGCCAGCATGTACCAGTTTTCGTTTCTGACGAAATGATCGGTCACAAACTAGGTGAATTTGCACCAACTCGCACTTACCGTGGCCACGCTGCGGATAAGAAAGCGAAGAAACGTTAAGAGGGGAATGATAAATGCAAGCATTAGCTAAACATAAATTCGCCTCTGGTTCGGCGCAAAAAGCACGTCTAGTTGCAGATCAGATCCGCGGGTTACCTGTCGATCGCGCACTAGAAATCCTGGCGTACAGCCCTAAGAAAGCGGCTGTATTAGTTAAGAAAGTACTTGAGTCTGCTATTGCTAACGCAGAGCATAACGAAGGTGCTGACATTGATGAGCTACGTGTAACAACGATCTTTGTGGACGATGGTCCAACAATGAAACGTATTATGCCACGTGCTAAAGGACGCGCAGACCGCATCCTTAAGCGTACAAGCCACATCACTGTTGTGGTTTCAGATAGCTAGGAGTATAAGTAATGGGACAAAAAGTTCATCCTACTGGTATTCGCCTAGGTATATCTAAACCTTGGGTTTCTACCTGGTACGCGAGTTCAAAAGATTTCTCTGCACAGCTTTTTGGCGATCACAAAGTACGTACATTCCTTACTAAGGAATTGAAAGCGGCTTCTGTGTCTAAAATCGTTATTGAGCGTCCAGCAAAATCAATCCGCGTAACAATTCACACGGCTCGTCCGGGTGTTGTTATCGGTAAAAAAGGCGAAGACGTAGAAAAATTACGTCAAGCGGTAACTAAGATTGCTGGTGTACCTGCTCAGATCAATATTTCTGAAGTACGTAAACCAGAACTAGATGCACAACTAGTAGCAGACGGCATTGCCTCTCAACTAGAGCGTCGTGTTATGTTCCGTCGCGCTATGAAGCGTTCGGTACAAAATGCAATGCGCATCGGTTCTAAAGGGATCAAAGTTGAAGTTAGCGGTCGTCTTGGCGGCGCAGAAATCGCACGTTCAGAATGGTATCGTGAAGGTCGTGTACCTCTACATACTCTTCGTGCTGATATCGACTACGCAACTTCTGAAGCCTTAACCACTTATGGTATCATTGGTGTTAAAGTTTGGATCTTCAAAGGCGAAGTTATTGGTGGTTTACCACTAGTACAAGAGCAAGAGAAGCCAGCTAAACGCGCACCAAAGAAAGCCAAAAAAAGTGCTAAGTAGAGGTAGCGAGTAATGTTACAGCCAAAACGTACAAAATTCCGTAAAATGCACAAAGGCCGCAACCGTGGTTTAGCGCAAAACGGTAACAAAGTAAGCTTCGGTACTTTCGGTTTGAAAGCTACTGGCCGTGGCCGCATGACTGCTCGTCAAATCGAAGCAGCTCGTCGTGCCATGACACGTCACGTGAAACGTCAAGGTAAAATCTGGATCCGTGTCTTCCCTGACAAACCGATCACAGAAAAGCCTCTTGAAGTTCGTATGGGTAAAGGTAAAGGTTCTGTTGAATATTGGGTTGCTGAAATTCAGCCTGGTAAAGTACTTTACGAAATGGAAGGTGTTTCTGAAGAGCTTGCTCGTGAAGCATTCGACCTTGCTGCTCGTAAACTGCCATTCAAAACAACTTTCGTAACTCGGACGGTAATGTGATGAAAGCAAGCGAACTAAAAGATAAAAGCGTAGAAGAGCTTAATGCTGAACTTCTAGGTCTTCTTCGTGAGCAGTTTAACCTGCGCATGCAAGCAAGCACTGGTCAGTTAGCTCAAACTCACACGCTAAGAACAGTACGTCGCGATATCGCGCGTGTAAAAACAGTTATTAACCAGAAGGCAGGTCAATAATGAGTGATAAAATTCGTACTCTTCAAGGCACTGTAATCAGCGACAAGATGGAAAAATCTTTCACTATCGCTATCGCACGTTACGTGAAGCACCCAATCTATGGGAAATTCATCAAACGTACGACTAAATTACACGTACATGACGAAAATAACACAGCAAAAGCGGGTGACGTTGTTACTATCCGTGAATGCGCTCCAATCTCTAAGACTAAGTCTTGGACATTAGTAGACGTTATTTCTAGTCCAAAACAAGCTTAATTTTTAATTAAGTCTGTTTTATAAAAAGCCCCGGCATTAGCTGGGGCTTTTTGTTTTTAAAGAAGCTATAAGCTATAGCGGTAAGCTTTCAGCTGCTTGCAGTGAATTTGAGCCCCGTAGATTGGGTTGAGTATTGCTGGAGAACGAATAAAAATATCGGGCTACTCATAAGTACGAATGGGATAACTTAAACATTGAACGAATGACTAACTTCCTTCGGGCTGTGAATTAAGCTGTAATGAAAAAAGGCTTTGTCTTTTTTATTAATCGGGTTTTTATGGGGTTATGTCATCATAAATAATTTGTTTTTGAAGAATTTTTCAAAATAATCTTTCTTACCATCAAACAGAGCTAGTAACTTATCATCGCTAAAAATAATGTTAAGTATACATCGTAAATAGTTATCACACTTCTGACTCATATCGGATAAAAATAATTCTTTATTGGTTTTTAAACTATCACCATGTATGACTTTTGATCTAATACCGTAAAATGATTTCAAATCATCAAATACCTCAATGGGGTCGAAACCAAAATCTTTAAGGAATAACTCTACACGCTCAGATAATTTATGGGTTAGCTCTGAACTGTCGGTAGAGAAAAGACTTTCGAAAGCACTGCAATAATGAGCCAATTTAACCGCAGGATGACTTTCTCGAGATGCTGCTTCTATAAACCTCATACTTCGCCCAATACGTGAAAAATGCATATTGGTAAATGAATCTTTAAAAGTAGACTTTGAGTTACATAAATATGATTGAATTTGATCACTTTTTTCATTCCATTTTTTTAAGTCTTCAATAGTCATTTCAATATTCGTAAATGACTTTCCGGAATTCATAAATGCAGGACTAGTTAAATTATTCCGAGTCCAAGCACTATGTTTTGAATCTGTTAGCTTACAAAATGCGGCCTCGCAAATGACGGCATTGTCTTTTATAAACCATAGATCATTTAAAAGCATTTTTAACCAAAATAACCAAATGAATAAAGCTTTGTGGCTATCTTCACCTTTATCAAAAACGGTATCATCAATGTCACAGTAAATAATATTATCGGCATGAATGAAATGTTCGTACTCAATCACTCCTGCTGTCTCTTTAAATTCACAATCGATAATGCTCAAAATCAGATTTTTATCATTCGTAATATCAATTCCCGGCATCAAAGTTATCCATCCCTCTATTGGTTCTGAAATTGAAAGGTAGCGGAGTGTTGAGATGAACTTATATTTTTTCATTAGAATTAAAGGTTCTTGCGCAATTAATATTTTAGTATTTATACAACATGCAGTTCATTTTGCATAATCGCTTTCTGGATGGTGGGTATATTTTTATGACATACGACCTATGATATTAGATGGTTAATATATTGATGTTATACAATAAGCTAGATTACTAAAGTCATTTGATAAAAAGCCTTTGCAAATGCAAAGGCTGATGTTTTTCTGC
>NZ_JACJEQ010000021.1:0-67934 GCF_014164125.1 Pseudoalteromonas sp. SG44-8
TTGAGTAGATATTAAGAATGTCGTACATTTCAGTTATGAAGCTTTTAGCTAATGGGTTATTGAAGATAAGTTTAGTTATTGTCTTGCTTGGTTAGAGATTGTCGACTTATAAATTTTGCCAGTTTTTAAGCTGGTAGGAGAAATAGTGTTCGACTTATTAAATTTTCGAGTTTGCGGGTTTGCGAGTTTGCGAGTTTTATCAGAATGAATTTTTAAACGCGGTAGTCAAGTACTTCGTCTCTTTACTCCCACTAACTTTACCCTCGCTAGCTTTACCCTCGCTAGCTTTTCCCCATAAAAAAAGCCGCTTAGTTTAACTAGGCGGCTTTGGAGGTTAGTCTCACATTATTTTGGGCGTGTCTCCAAAATACTGCGAATACGTTACCAAGGAACTTTTTGTTTATTACGCTTAGATTGACTCTAAGGCAATTTTAACCATTTCATTGAAGGTGCTTTGACGCTCTTCACTTGGGGTTGCTTCACCGGTGATCACGTGGTCACTCACGGTAAATAATGCCATGGCCTTTGCGCCATATTCAGCAGCAACGCCGTATAAACCGGCTGTTTCCATATCTACCGCTAACATGCCTAGTTTATCAAGTTCTTGATAAAAGCTGTTATCGGCTTGATAAAAGGTATCGGTGGTAAATACGTTACCCACTTTCGCTTTAATACCTAACTCTTTTGCTGCATTAACGCCGTTTAATAGTAAATCAAAATCAGCAATTGCTGAGAAATCATAACCACGTACACGTGCACGGTTTACATTTGAATCTGTGCTTGCGCCTTGTGCAAAGATAACGTCACGAATTTTAATGTCGCTACCAATACCGCCGCAAGTGCCGATACGAATAAGGTTTTTAACACCGTAGCTGACGATTAGTTCGCGTGCATAAATCGACATTGATGGAATGCCCATACCAGAACCCATAATGCTTACTGGTTTACCTTTATAAGTGCCAGTAAAACCATACATGTTACGAACGCCAGTTACTTTTACAGCATCATCAAGAAAATTTTCAGCAATGTATTGCGCACGTAATGGATCACCCGGCATTAATACCGTTTGTGCAAAATCGCCATTATTTGCGTCAATATGTGGAGTACTCATTATTCGTTTCCTTTTACTTTTAGCGCGTTAAGCTTATCAATAAAGCCATCGCCATATTCAAGTGCAGGTAAGTTAAACCACTGGGCAAGTGTTTGACCTATATCTGCAAAACTAGCACGTTCACCAAGCGGGGTATTTTCAAGCCCTACCTGATAAGCAAGTACAGGCACATATTCGCGGGTGTGCTCACTGCCCGGGAATGTTGGATCACAACCGTGATCCGCCGTTATAATTAGTACGTCGTCGGCTTTAAGCTGCTTAAGTATCGTTGGTAAGTAATCGTCCAACTGTTTAAGCGCTTTTGCATACCCAACAGGGTCGCGGCGATGACCAAATTTTTCATCAAAATCAACTAAATTAGTAAATATCAAACTGTGATCTGGCGCTGATGCCATTACCTCAGTGGTTTTTGCTAACAAGTTTTGTAAGCCTGGGGCTTTGTGTTTTTGGGTAATACCTTGATGCGCATAGATGTCAGATATCTTCCCTATGCTAATCACTTCACCACCGTCATCTGCTAGTTTGTCTAGCAATGTTGGCGCTGGCGGTAACACTGAATAATCTCGACGATTGCCCGTTCTGGCAAAGTCTTGATTATTGGAACCCAAAAATGGCCGCGCAATCACTCGTCCTATGTTCATTTCATCAAGCAGCGCCCGTGTGATTTCGCAGACCTGATAAAGTTTTTCTAGACCGAAAGTTTGTTCATGCGCGGCTATTTGAAACACGCTATCAGCTGAGGTGTAACAGATTGGTTTACCTGTTTTTATGTGCTCTTCACCTAGCTGTTCTAAAATCGTAGTACCCGAGGCATGGCAATTACCTAAAATCCCCGGGATACCGGTACGAGCAATCAGCTCGTCAATTAACTGTTGTGGAAAACTCGGTTGTGTTTTAGGGAAATATCCCCAATCGAATAACACCGGTACACCTGCCATTTCCCAATGACCTGATGGAGTATCTTTGCCGCTAGAAAGCTCTTTTGCGTAACCCCAAGCAGCAATCGGTGTTTGACGGTCGCTAACAAGGCACGGTTCATTGCCTGCAGCTTCACATGCATCAACTAAACCTAATAACGATAGGTTAGGTAGTGATAGCCGTTCGCCGGTTTCTTCAAAGTATGCTTTAAGCAAATGTGCAAAAGTGTTTGCGCCCAAGTCGCCAAATTTGTCAGCGTCTGGTGCTGCACCTATGCCTAGGCTATCTGCCATTAATATAATTGCTCTTGCCATACTCACCTCGATTATCCAATGTAGCTACTTTATATTTTTGTGCTTTTTAACGTACAGGACATAAGTCCTGTTTCATAAAACCTAAACATTATAAATTTCACACCTTAAAGCGAAGCAAGAGAGATTATTCGTGTCTTTTTTGCTATTGTGATCTACCAACAATGTATCCTTCTGTGTGGATGAGAACTTTAGTGACACGAACAATAATAGCCATTGCTGGCGCTTCTGCGTCTGGCAAATCTCTTTTTAGCCAAACAATTTACAATGAATTGGTGAATGAGCTTGAACCAGGCGCCATCGCCGTGATTGAAGAAGATGCGTACTATAAAGACCAATCGCATTTGCCGTTTGATCATCGTACGCAAACGAATTACGACCATCCTGATGCGTTTGAACATGAGTTAATGTGTAAACATTTAACACAGTTACGTGATGGCGAAGCGGTAGAAGTACCTACCTATGATTATGCGCAGCATACTCGCAGTGACAAAACACGCACTGTGATGCCAGCAGAAATTCTCATAGTTGAAGGAATTTTATTGCTTAGTGATAAAGCGCTACGTAAAGAATTTGATATCAAAGTGTTTATTGATACACCGCTTGATATTTGCCTGATGCGCCGTATGCAACGTGATATGGAGCAACGAGGCAGAACATTACAGTCCGTTGTTGAACAATATCAAGCTACTGTGAGACCGATGTTTTATCAGTTTATTGAGCCTTCAAAGCACAAGGCTGATTTAGTGGTTACACGTGGTGGTATGAATCGTGTTGCGATTGATATAATTAAAAGTAAAATAAAATATTTACTGCAAAAATAACAACGGGAATAAGCAAAGATGACAACATTTATGAGCTTAGTCGGCATGTGTATGCTGCTAGGCATTGCATTTGCGGCTTCGACAAATCGCAAAGCAATTAGTTTTAGAACTGTCGGTATCGCTTTTGCCCTGCAATTTATAATTGGTGGTTTTGTCCTGTTTTCAGACGCAGGTAAAAATGCATTAGTTGGCATGTCAAAAGCCGTATCATCAGTGATCGGGTTTGCTAATGATGGGATCAGCTTTTTATTTGGACCGTTAGCAAATCAGGATACGTTAGGGTTTATTTTTGCTATTCAGGTATTGCCAGTTATTGTGTTTTTCTCAGCATTAGTTGCTGTGTTATATCACTTAGGCATTATGGATTGGATAATTAGAATATTAGGCGGTGGTTTACAAAAACTGTTGAAAACCTCACGCACGGAGTCGCTTTCAGCAACCGCAAACATTTTTGTTGGTCAAACTGAAGCGCCACTGATTGTTAAGCCGTTCATTGCAACGATGACTAAGTCAGAGTTATTTGCAGTAATGGTAGGTGGCTTAGCAACGGTAGCGGGCTCAGTAATGGCCGGTTACGTGATTATTGGTGTAGAGCTTAAATATTTAATTGCAGCCAGCTTTATGGCAGCGCCGGGTGGTTTCTTAATGGCCAAGATGATTGTGCCAGAGACCGAAACACCAAAAGATACTTTAGCTGATTTAGAGCTTGACGAAGACAAGCCTGTTAACGTAATTGATGCAGCAGCATCGGGTGCAGCAAACGGTATGCATTTAGCCTTGAATGTAGGCGCAATGTTACTGGCATTTGTAGCTTTAATTGCGCTGTTAAACGGTTTATTAGGTGGTATTGGTGGTTGGTTTGATTATCCAACCCTAACACTACAAGAAATTTTAGGTTATATATTTGCGCCGGTTGCCTGGTTACTAGGTGTACCGTGGAATGAAGCAATTATAGCTGGTAGCTTTATTGGTCAAAAATTAGTAGTAAACGAGTTTGTTGCTTATTTAGACTTTATGAATTATCGCGATACGTTAAGTGCGCACACACAAGCGATTGTCACATTCGCGTTATGTGGGTTTGCTAACTTATCATCGATAGCCATTTTACTAGGTGGATTAGGCGGTATGGCGCCTAGTCGGCGAAAGGATATCGCACGCTTAGGGCTCAGAGCAGTGTTAGCAGGATCTATGGCTAACCTTATGAGCGCCGCAATTGCAGGTTTTTTCCTCTCGCTAGCTTAGAAACTTTGAGATGAGCCTTGGTTGCAAAACAATAAGATAAGCCTTTAAGGGGTTAAAGACTTATCTTACTTGAACGATACTTCACAAAGGGCCTTTATGGCCCTTTTATCGTTTTTAATTCACTGTTTACTTTCATAATACTTTTCCTAGTTATTGCTATACTCAAAGTTCTATCGTCAAAAAGAGAAAATAAATGCGGCTATTTATTAATCTGCTACTTCTTTGTATCAGTGTCCATAGTACTGCAAATCAAAACTTAATGGTTGTGACCGAGTTGTCACCGCCGAATCAAGTTTTGCTGAATAATCAGGTAACTGGTTATAGTACTGAGTTAGTAAATATGATTATTTTAGAGGCTAAGCTCAATGCCCCAATCAACATGTACCCTTGGGCACGTGCTTATAAAATGGCGGTTAATAATAGCAACACCTTAATTTACAGTATGGCACGCACAACGGATCGCGAGACACTATTCCATTGGATAGGGCCAGTAGCACAGTTTGAAATGGGCTTTGTGAAACTCTCTGAGCGCAGCGATATTAACTTTGAGAATACAGAGCAAGCTAAGCAATATAAAATTGCCTTACAGCGCCATGACCTTGCAGCGCAAGTATTAGTAAAACGTGGTTTCGAAGTATTGTTAACAACTGATATTCAAAAGTCATATCAGTTGCTACTAGCAAGAAAAGTTGATCTGGTAGTCGACGATGCTAATTATCTAGCTTCAATGAGTGAGCAGCTAGCGATCAATGCTAACGCACTGACATTCGTACATGCCATAGAAGGACTGGCAGTAGCTGGTTACTTAGCTGCAAATATTAATACTGATGAAGATATTATAAAGGCACTGCAGCAGGCTTTTTTAAAGGTTAAAAATACTGAAAAATACCGTCAATTAATAACGGCTAATTAATTAGCTATTTTACATAACGATGCCGATAAGCATCAAAGTTATCCACCGCTTTGAGTTTTTCTAACTGCTCATTGAAGCGCTCAACTATCTCAATAGGCATCTCTTTATTAAAAACTAAATAATTACCCTGTAATGTATTTACTGGCAGCTCAACAAGTTTGACGACTTCTTTACCACCGTGACCAAATTGCTGTAGTTGGTAATCTAAGGCAAACTCTGAGCCGAGAATTAAATCGATTTTATTTTTAAAAAATAGGTTCATATACTCATAGTGATGAGCTACTTTTAATAAGTTTTTATCTTGTTTGAAGCCAATACTCTCCACTAAATCCTCATAAATATTGCCCCTAACAACCCCTAAAGTATATGCACTAACCTGAGTAATATCAGTTGGGTTAATGTGTTTGTTATCACGAAGGCGATAAAAAAATGTACGCGAAGAAACCAGCGGGCCAACCCAGTAAAATAACTCTTCTCGCTCAGCACTGCGAGCGGTTGATACTAACCCTGAGAGCGGACTTTTTTGCACTAAACTGTATGCGCGTGCCCAAGGCAACAGCTCAAACTTGCACTCCACTTGTGCAAGCTCACACACTGTACGGACAATATCTAAATTTATCCCTTGCAGCTGCCCTTTATTCGAAAAATTATAAGGAGGAAACTGTTCAGTAAAAATAGTAATTGTTGGCTTTGCAATGCAAGTAAATGTGAATCCAAGGCTAATTACTAGGATGAGTAATCGGTAGATAATCTATCTCGTTACAGAATAATAATAATAGATAAAGAATAGGAGGGGGAGCAAGTTACGTCAATTTTCAAACACAAAAAAGCAAGCCTAAGCTTGCTTTTTTTATTCTACCTAAAAGGTAAAATTATACAGCAGTGATGTTCTCTGCTTGTGGACCTTTTTGACCTTGTGAAAGAGTAAACTCTACACGTTGGCCTTCAGCTAAAGTTTTGAAACCTTCGCTTTTGATTGCTGAGAAATGTGCGAAAACGTCTGGGCCATTTTCTTGCTCGATGAAACCAAAACCTTTAGACTCGTTGAACCACTTAACTGTACCTGATACGATGTTAGACATTGTAATATCCTGATATAAAAATAAAATAATTGCTCTAATGAGCGGTGTAGCAAAAAATGAGATGGTACTTTAAAAACTTCAGGACGGTACTACAAGTATTACTTATACAACATCGAAATGGAGATTTATAGCTTTCATGCTTTCTTTCTAGCTGCAGCAAACTATACAGGGTTAATAAGTTATGTCAACCCCCTTTCGAGTCTTTATTTACCTTAGCCAATATTTAAGGCGCGTTGAGTAATTTTTTCTATCACGGATGAGTGTTACTTTTTTTGTTACAGTTGATTGCTCAGCATCATTTTTTGCAATCTATCACATATTTGAAAACTCACTGAAAAAATTGCGTAAAAGTAAAAATATATTCCATTCTTAGTGAGATTTCACCACTTATCGCAGCTAATAATCGCCTTATCTCAATAGGTGAGATCATTAGTAGTTATCTGCAGTATGCTTGGGCCATTGAGCACATAGTGATATTTGCCCCATTTAATTGCGCTTTGCTGCTATTTTTTGTGCACTTCAACTTTTATGACAGCAGGCACCTGCTGATTTACAAAGCGCTTACTGCGCTTATATCGGCACAATTTAATTTTTAAAAATGATAAGAGAAAAATAATGAAACACTTATTAGCAACCGCGATCAGTTCAGCGTTATTATTAACAGCCTGTTCTGAGCCCCAAACAACAGCAAACAACATTAAAGCCGAACAAACGGCTACAGCTGATCAAGTACAGCAAGCTAATCCACTGTTAGTGAAAAGCGTTTTACAATACGAAACGCCAGATTTCAATGCGATTAAAGACGAACACTTTATGCCGGCTTTTAATCAAGGTATGGCTGAGCAAATGGCTGAAGTACAAACGATTATCAATAATCCTGCTAAGCCTGATTTTGCTAATACAATTGTTGCGCTTGAAGAAAGTGGGGAATTATTAACCCGTACCCGTAGCATTTTCTATAACCTAGCAGGCAGTGACTCAAACCCAACGCGTCGTGAGATACAAAAAGAGCTAGCGCCAAAAATGGCAGCACACAGCGACAACATTTTCTTAAATAAAGCATTATTTGAAAAAGTAGCAACATTACACGCAGAGTCAGACACTCTGGCTTTAACAGCTGAAGAAACTCGCTTACTCGACGTTTACTACAAACGCTTTATCAGAGCGGGCGCGAAATTAAACGCAGAACAAAAACAACAAATTCGTGATATCAATACCAAGCACTCAAGCTTAACCACTCAGTTTTCACAAAACTTACTAGCATTGACTAACAGCAATGTTGTTATCGTTGACGATAAAGCGCTGCTTGATGGTTTATCAGCAGGCCAAATAGAGCAACTTGCCAATGCTGCAACACAAGCGGGTCACTCAGGTAAATATCTGATAAAAATCACTAACACAACGCGCCAACCAATTTTAGCAGCGCTTAAAAACCGTGAACTACGTGAAAAAGTATGGCGTGCATCATCAGAGCGTGCGCTATCGGGTGAAAATAGTAACCGCGAAATCGTGGCTGAACTAGCTCAGCTACGTGCTCAAAAAGCAAAACTACTTGGTTACGACAGTTGGGCTGCGTTTGGATTAGAATCACAAATGGCGAAGAAACCAGAAGCAGTATTTGATATGTTTGCCAGCATGATCCCTGCGTTGATGCAAAACGTTAATGCTGAAGCTGCTGCGATCCAAGCGAAAATCGATGAGTCTGGCGATCAATTTAAGCTACAGCCTTGGGATTGGCTATTCTACGCAGAGCAAGTACGTAAAGATAAGTACAACTTAGACGAAAATGCAGTAAAAGAATACTTTGAGTTTAATCGTGTATTAGAAGACGGCGTATTCTTTACCATGAACCGCTTATATGGCATTACTTTCAAACCACGCACTGATATTCCGGTTTATCACCCAGATGTAAAAGCATATGAGCTATTTGATGCTGATGGTAAGAGCCTTGCGATTTTCTTTGCTGATTACTTTGCGCGTGAAGGCAAACGTGGTGGCGCATGGATGAGCTCGTTTGTAAAACAATCTGGCTTAAAAGAACAAAAGCCTGTGGTTGTGAATGTAATGAACATTCAAAAAGGCGCCAAAGGTGAACCAACGCTAATCAGCTATGACGAAACAACAACTATCTTCCACGAATTGGGTCACGGCCTACATGGTATGTTCTCGAACGTGAAATACCCAACTTTATCGGGTACTTCAGTATCTCGTGACTTCGTTGAGTTCCCATCAACGTTTGAAGAAGATTGGGCTATGTATCCTGAAGTTATCGCAAACTATGCAAAACACCACGAAACAGGTGAGCCAATTCCTGATGAGTTACTGACTAAAGTAATTCAATCACGTAGCTTCAACCAAGGCTATGACACCCTTGAGTACGTTGCAGCGGCACTTTTAGATATGGAATGGCACTCATTGCCTGCTGATGCCCCGTTACAAGATATTGAGAAATTTGAGCAACAAGCACTAACTAAGCACGGTGTAAATGTGCCATTTGTGCCACCGCGTTATAAGTCTGCGTTCTTCTCACACTCAATGGGTGGCGGTTACTCAGCGGGCTACTACGCATACATGTGGAGTGAAATTTTAGCGGCCGATGCATTTGCTTACGTTCAAGAGCAAGGCGGTTTAACCCGTAAAATGGGCGATAAATACCGTAAAGAGATCTTAGAAGTTGGTAACTCACGTGACCTAATGGAGTCGTTCAAAGCGTTCCGCGGTCAAGAGCCTGACACCTCAGCGTTATTAAAACGCCGTGGTTTAAAAGCAACCGTTCAGTAAAAACAAGCTACGGAGGGGAAAGTTAGAAACTAGCTATTTCCTGCTTAACGATCAAGGCGCGAAACTAATTTCGCGCCTGTAACTAGCAATGGCTATATACCGCCTCATTATGAATGTATAAATTAGTAGGCTGAATAGATGTACTTAGTTCAGCTCACTAACTTTACTGTTTTTAACTCGCTAGCCCCTCACTGCACCACAAAATCAAAATAAGTATTTGGATAGGCTTGTGGCTGATAGGTAAAGTGCCACCACTCCATTGCGTAAGGCGAAAATCCAGCGGCCAACATGATATTTTTTAACTTATATCTGTTTGCTTGTTGATCTTGAGTAATACGCGGATCATCGGTATTTGAGATGGTATCGAACATATCAAACAATGAGCCCATATTTAATGCTTTGCCTTGACTATCAGTCAAAGTTAAATCAATTGTTGAACCACGGCTGTGGCCTGATTTAGCTGCGATATAATCACCGAGTAACTGATCTTTTCCTAAATTAGGGTAATACGCAGCTTTGGTTTTTGTGTCAGTTTCGTCGTTAACCCAACGCACAAAGTGGTCAACGGCTCGTTGTGGCCGATAACAATCATAGATTTTAAAATTATAACCTGCTTGCTCCGCCTGAGAATGTGCTTTTACCAGCGCTGCAGCTGCCGTTTTATGCAATAAGCATTTAGGTGCGTTATAACCTTCGATTGGTTTACCGACAAAGTTTTGCCCACTAAAATAGCGGATATCAAAGAATGCAGTTGGTATTAACGTTGCCACATCAACAAACTCACTGCGATGGCTTTGAGTTGGGTCGGGATATTTAGCGTTAGCGTCATGGGCAATTGCTGTACTGCTTAAAGCATACACTCCAAGCAGTGATATTAGTTTAAAACTGATATTTAACAACATTGTAGTAGCCTATAACATTAAAAACAGACTATTAATATTGCATAGTTAAAAGCCATTGCCAATAAATTATTGCTGTTCGACAAACTCAGATTGGATAAACTGAGAATCGATAATACACCGATTACGACCCGTTTTTTTCGCTTTGTATAAAGCCTGATCCGCTTGTTTGAGTATCTCTTCAACACTCAATTGCATCAGTGGCCAGCCAGAAATACCTATTGATATGTTGATACTTCCTACTGGTTCGATGATTGTTTCTGATACACGCATACGTAATCGTTCCGCAAGTAGATAAGCTGACTTGGCGTTAATATTTGGTAATATAACAATAAACTCCTCTCCTCCCGTACGTGCAACAAAATCATTTTCACGGGTTACATCAACAATAATTGTAGCCAACGATTGCAAAACAATATCACCAATATCATGGCCAAACTCATCATTAACACGCTTAAAAAAATCAATATCGATAGCAAGCACAGTGAAGGGTGTTTGCTGTAAAGTTAATTGATCTAACATGAGCTCCAGGCTACGTCGGTTATGTAAGCCCGTAAGTGGATCTGTTTGTGCTTCATGCTGTAATAGACCAATCTGGTTTTGTAATAAGCCGACTCCTTTTAGCATAGCTAAACGCAGTTCAGAGCTTTCATAATACCAAGACCGCACTTGCTTTAACTGTTGCGAAGTTGACGGGTTATCAAGTGTTTTAGCCGTTTCTGCAAGTTGCCTTAAAGGCTGTGAAATTAATCGAGCTAGCACCCAAATAAATATAAAGGTTGCCAACCCTACCGGCAGGGTTCGATATAAAACATTCATCATCAAACCATCTAGTGGCGCAAATGTAGCGTCTAATGGTCGTTGTGTGACAATGCCCCAAGAAGCACTTTTTAATGGTGCATAACCTGCCAGCATGACAATGTTTTGACTATTTTTTAACTGCCTAGTGCCACTTTCACCTCTTAGCACCGCTTCGATCACTGGATTACCAAAAACTTGTTCACCGATCCGAGCAACATCAAGGTGATAAAGTAAGCGCCTATTCTTATCAACAACATAAGTATAAGAACCGTCTTTATAAAAATGTAGTTGTAGCAAATCATGTAAAATCCCTTTTTGCTTTAAATACAAGGTCCCTCCTATATAACCAAGGTATTCATCTTGAGAGTTAAATATCGGATGCGAAATAAATATTATGAGATTCCCTGCCGCAGAAATATAAGGCTCACTGATCATTGGCTTTTTATTCGCTAACGCTTGTTTTGCGCCATCACTTTCTAATAGCTGTCCTTTGAGCTTTAGACTCAATGGCGAGAGCCCCAAAACTACGCCATCTTTGTCAACGACAACCGTTGAGTTAAAGCTATCAGTTTGCAACCGAAGTCGCTGCGTTTCTTGTGCAAGAGTGTTTGCATCATTAAATTGGATAGCAAGGATTTTTGCTGAATAAGCGAGTTGCTGCTGAGCAGCCAATAAAAAACGGTCAGTGGCAGAGACAAGTTTAGCGGCATACGCATTATGGTTTTTTAAGGTTTGTGATTGTAGTTGCTGTTTTTGTACTTGGTAGCTGGAATAAAAGCCATTTAGAAAGGTGATCACAGTCACTGAAATAGCTAAAAACAAGATTAACTTTTTTAAATCAAGGTTGATATTCTTAAGGCTTCGCAAAATAGTTTTTCTCTATGCTGGCCTTGTATTTCCTTGGCGGTTATGTAAACAACCCATACTAGCAAGTTACTCTCACAACCGACAACTCAATCCGCTCTAAACTTGATTTAGCGCAAATTAACAGTGTATTTATTAACATTTACTTGTTCTAATCGCTGGCGCTAAGCGATTGCTGTTTCCCCATAGAAAAATCAATTTATCTGTTTGCGCTTTTAACAAAATAAGCGAAGAAAATTTACCTTGCGCAAAATGAATAAATTATTACAATTAAAAAACAAAAAACAAATAAAAGAACATTATGGTTAAACATCACTGTCAGAATATATTGTCACAATTACCCAGTCATCGTTTGCTCGCCTTAGATGTACTGCGAGGGCTCACTATCACTGCGATGATTCTAGTCAATAACCCAGGAAGTTGGTTATATACCCAAACCACCTCATGATACAGAATTCAGCGTTGCACAGGGGCTTAATATCAAGGCGTTACTTTGCAACAATGGCAGTCCCTTTTAAGAAGTAACAACGATGAGAGTAAGTGCCTGTGAAACGCCCAACGGTTTGGTTTAAAAGCGATTTATACTGCGTTATTGATTTTAACAATAGAACCACTATTACTTGCAATCAATGCCTTGCCTACATCGCTTTTAATTCCAACTGAAACTCGGATCTTGAGGTGGTTTGGGTATCTCTGTACTGGCCGCTTAAACATGCTGATTGGCATGGCCTAACACCCACTGATTTAATTTTCCCATTTTTTATTTTTATTGTTGGGATGTCGATCACACTATCGGTTAATGCCATGCAGGCAAAAGGAATTACGAAACAAAGTATACTCAGATCTGGTGTAGTGCGTACGGTAAAGCTAGTTGCATTAGGTTGGTTTTTAGCCCTGTTCTACTATAATTTTCGCGATCCTAATTTCAGCTGGCTAGATGAACGTTTAGCAGGTATTAGGATCATGGGCGTTTTACAACGCATCGGTCTAGTTTATCTGATTGCCTTAGCTTGTTACCTTTATATAAAACCAAAGTATATTGCGCTTACCTTTGTTAGCTTACTCATCGGGTACGGCGCATTAATGATATATACGCCCTATTCATTGCCTAACGGTGAAATCGTTAAAGGGCTGTGGCTGCATGGTAATAACCTCAGCGCTTGGCTTGATAATTTACTGCTCGGTGCAAATCATGTTTACTATGCTACAGCAAAACCTTTAGCATTTGATCCAGAAGGAATACTCTCAACCTTACCTGCAATTGCAACGGCATTATCAGGAATATTGTGCGGATACTATATAAGCACTGAAAAAAACCTTGGCAAACAAGTCAGAATATTTAACCTAGTGGCTATTACAAGCATTGTTTGCGGGTGCTTACTTTCACTTTTAATACCAATAAACAAAGCACTATGGACACCAAGCTATGTAATAATCAGCTCAGGACTAGCGATGTTATGCTATGCACTGTGTAGCTATATTCTCGATATTCGTAAAGTTCGCTTGTGGAGTGCGCCGTTTTTAGTGTTTGGCGCTAACGCTATTTTGTTCTTTATGTTTGCTGGCATCGTAGCGCGTATTTTAATTATGATCCCAGTGGCTGATACAAGTTTAAAAGGTGCTATATTTAATCAAG
Source organism: Pseudoalteromonas sp. SG44-8 (assembly GCF_014164125.1). Lineage (NCBI taxonomy): Bacteria > Pseudomonadati > Pseudomonadota > Gammaproteobacteria > Alteromonadales > Pseudoalteromonadaceae > Pseudoalteromonas > Pseudoalteromonas sp. SG44-8. The sequence continues at coordinate 13,383 of NZ_JACJEQ010000021.1, forward strand.
TATTACAACCGCTATTTGGTAATTATTTAGGCTCTTTTAGCTATTCGTTGCTATTTTTACTCGCCTCTTATCTAGTGATGTATGCGTGCTATAAACGCGGGATTTTTTGGAAAGTATAATGTCTAAGCCTCATCAAGAGGCTGCTTGACTCACTTTATCTAATAAATACAGCACAGATTGGTAGTTAATACCGCTGTGCTGAGTTAAGCCAATTTCACAACTGCGGCTATTAGAAATACCGCTACTGCAATTTTGAGGCACTTGGTTACGCAGCGTTTTTAATGCATTAGCATTTAGCTCTGGCAAGTTAAAGCCCTTATCGCCGGCAAAGCCACAACATTCAATATCAGCCGGAATAATCACTTCGTCACTGCATGCTTTAGCTACGGCAACAAGTTGTTGTTCACTGCCACGGCGTTTGCTACTACAGGTAACATGTAACATAACCGGCTCTGGTTGGGCTGTGATGGTCAGCTTAGGCAATAAATATTGATAAGCAAACTCAGCGCTTTCGAGTACTGTTAAACCGCGCTGTTGCGCTGCATCATTGCTTGTTAATGCACATGGACTGGCGTCAAAAATAATCGGGTAACGACCATTTTCAGACACCTGCTGCGCGATATCGAGTAACTGCTCAGCTTTACTTTTTGCCTGTTCAGGTAAGCCTTTACTGGCAAAGGGCATGCCACAACATAGCTCATTAATTTGCATCGGCAGTAACAGTTCAATTCCCGCTTTAGTCGCGAGGCTATGCATAACTTGCATAATTGAGCGGCGATCATCCGCTTGCTCATCGGCTGCAAACACCCTGCTGGCACAACTGGGAAGATAAACCACTTTATCAGGCTGTTGTGCGTGTACTATGCTGTGATTAATTGGCTGCTCCCCCCTTGGCCACGCTGAGTAATAAAGTGGGGTGCCAATCAGCTTATTAGTAGGTTTGGTTAAAGTACGCAGTGCCTGTGCACCAATGATGTTTCGCACCATCGCCATACTGGTTAAACCAAAGCGTGCTGTATTTGCTAATATCGCAAAATGTTTGACCGCAAAACTGGCTATGCGCGGCGCCACTTTTGCATTGAGTTGCTTTTTTGCCCTCAGGGATTTTATAAATTCACCGGTGTTAATACCAACGGGGCATTTCATGCCACACAGCCCGGTTGCTGCACAGCTATCAATACCTAAATATTGAAAATCTTTTTCGATACTGCTGAGCTGACGATTAATGTGCTGTTTTTCGCTAATATCACGGGTGTTACTAAGTTGATTAACCAATTCAGTGCGACGTCGCCACAGCGTAATACGTTGGCGCGGCGTTAAGGTGAGTCCTTTTGATGGGCATACGGTTTCACAAAAACCACACTCAATACACTTGTCAATTATATCGTCGCTGCTAGGCATGGTTTTTAAATGTTGAATATGGCAGTTTTCATCGGTATTGATGATCACTCCTGGGTTTAAAATGTGGTCTTTATCAAACAATTGTTTAATACGCTGCATCACAGCAAAGCCATCAGTACCCCATTCAGTTGCCACAAACGGCGCCATATTTCGCCCAGTACCATGCTCAGCTTTTAATGAGCCATTAAGTTCAACCGCCACCAGTTGCGACACGTCCCGCATAAATTGCTCATAACGCGCTACTTGCGCTGGTGTATCGAACGCTTGGGTAAATACAAAATGCAAATTACCCGCTAAGGCATGGCCAAAAATAATCGCTTCATCGTAACTGTATCTATCAAATAATTGATGCAGAGCTTTAACACCCTGAGCTAATACATCCAGCTCAAAAGCCACGTCTTCGATGATCACAGTGGTGCCATTTTCGCGCACTGCACCGACTGCCGGGAACGTACCTTTACGAATATTCCATAATGATGCATTGCGCTTAGCATCTGTTGAAAACGCCATAATCGCTAATTGATGGGCGCTAAAATGTGCGACAAGCTGATCCACTTGTTGTTGTAAATTAACTAATTTTGTTGCGTCTTCTGCACGTACTTCGATTAATAATGCTGCACTATCTGCTGGGTAGTTATGAACATCTTTAGGCATGATGTCATGATGCGCGACGCACAGGAGCGAGCGCTTATCCAATAACTCAACCGCCGCTACATCAAGCGTTGCTAGCTGCTTTACTAATTCACAGACTTGGCTTATGTCATCAAAAATAATAAACGCTGAGCTTTTATGAGCATGATCAATCACCGTGTGGTAAGTAATATCAGCAATAAACCCCAGCGTACCTTCAGAGCCAATCATTAAATGCTTAATGATCTCAATCGGATCAGTGTAATCAATTAGCGCGTTTAAACCATAACCCGTGGTATTTTTTAAGCGGTATTTATGAGCAATACGCTGTGCCAACTCAGGATTATTTGTAACCTGCTGGGCAAGCGCAGTGATATCGTTAATAAACGGTTGATGGCTATGTAAAAATTCAGAACGGCTTTGCTCACTGCGTGTATCAAGCACTGTACCGTCAGCGAAGATTAAGGTCATGTCCTTTACTGTATGGTAACTATTTTGTGCCACGCCACAGCACATACCTGATGAATTGTTGGCTGCCATGCCAGCGATTTTACAACTGTTGATTGAAGCGGGATCAGGGCCAATTTTACGGCCAAAAGGCGCAAGTACGGCATTGGCACGAGCACCAATAATAGCTGGCTCTAACCGAATAGCAGCGCCGTTATCTTCAATTTGATAACCAGACCAGCAATCACTAAGCAGCACTAATACAGAATCTGTAATTGCTTGGCCTGATAGGCTAGTACCGGCGGCACGAAAAGTAATGGCAACTTTATATGTTGCAGCGGCACTGATGACCTGTTGCGCTTGTTGCTGATCAGCAACCAGTACTATTAATTGCGGCACTAAACGATAAAAGCTGGCATCAGTGCCAAAAGCATAGCGCCTAGGGTAATCTTCAATAAACGCCGAGGCAGGCAGCTTATCACTGAGTTGTTGTTGAAATAGTGTCAGTGCTGTTGCCATTATTTGCCCCTTTGCGTTCTGTTAATTTACTCGCTTGGCGACCCACCAAGCATTATGGAATATATTATTACTTGAAATAAGAGCGAATTACCATTAATAAAAGCTCGTCTAATATTATTTTTTTTCATCTAAATAACTATTAACTCTTAATATTTATGTAATGATCAGGCAAGCATGTGATTCGTCGGTGGTTTTTGCAGTTCTGCAAAAAAAACGTTAATGTGACAAAAATATGTTGTATTTTAATCCAAAATGGCATTACCATCAGGAATAAAATATTCATAAATAAAATAAGCAATTCAGCTTTGGAGCCTACTGTGTTAAATAAGTTTGCCATATCATCAATTCTCTTTGGACTAGGGTGTTTATTACCAATGAAATCGACCTTTGCAGCGACCAATTTAACCCTTGAGCAACAGCTTGGCCAAAAGCTGATGCTCGATTTTCGTTATTATTGTGAGCAAGACAGCGAGAACACACCTGAGCAAAAATGCCGTAATGCAGTCACTGAATTACCTGCAGATTTAGCCAAGGTGATCACTAAACATAATATTGGTGGGGTGATCTTATTTGCTGAAAATATCGATAATATTGCGCAAATCGTTAAATTAAATAATGCTATGCAACAAGCTGCGGCAAAGTCGAGCTTAGGCGCACCATTATTTATTTCAATTGACCAAGAAGGCGGACGTGTTGCACGTATTCCTCGTGATATTGCCACTTCATTTACTGGTAATATGTCGATTGGCGCAAGTTATGCGGTTCACGGCACCAAGTTTGCTACACAATCTGCACAAGTGATTGCTGATGAATTAAAAGCCATTGGTGTGAATGTTAACTATGCACCAACTGTTGATGTAAACATGAACCCTGATAACCCGGTTATTAATGTGCGCTCATACGGTGAAGATCCAACACTTGTGAGTATTTTAGGTGGCGCACAAGTTGCTGGCTTTGAAGGTAATGGCGTAATTACCTCACTGAAACACTTTCCAGGCCATGGTGATACAAACGTTGATAGCCACACCGGCTTGCCAAAAGTAATGCACGATAAAGAAACTATCTGGGAAAAAGATTTACCTCCGTTTCAAACTATTATTAAAAAGCAAAACCCTGGCATGATCATGACTGCGCATATTCAGTACCCAGCACTGGATAGCAGCACATTTGTTAGTAAAGATGGCAAAACCATGATCAAACCTGCGACGATGTCGCATAAAATCATCAGCGAATTATTACGCGATGAAATGGGCTATCAAGGTGTAGTGATCACCGATGCGCTAGATATGGCTGGTATTAGCCACTTTTTCGAACCAATTGAAGCCGTTGTAAATACTTTTGCTGCCGGGGTTGATATTGCTTTGATGCCAATTGAAATTCGTAGTCCAAAAGATTTAGTCGTATTAGATAAACTGATCAGCCGCTTAGTGAGCGAAGTTGAAAAAGGTAATTTACAAGCCGACGAAGTCGCTATCTCTGCTCAACGCATCATCAATTTAAAAAGTAAATTTAAACTGACCACAGAGCTTGACGAATCGTTAGCAATGCAAAAAGCACAACTTATTCTCGGTGATGATAATCATCGCAAAGTCGAAGCTGAGCTGGCTCTTGCCGCCATTACCCAAGTTAAAAATGACCAGCACACTTTACCGATTAAACTGACGGCAAATAGTAAAGTACATATCATCATGCCTGATACCCGCAAGTGTTTGGCGCTACAACAGGCAATTGCAGAAAATACTCAGCAACCACTTGCATTTAGCTGCACCAGTTTACAAGGCTTTGAGCCCACAGCGACGTTAAAAGCAATCAATGAAGCGGATATCATCATTGCAGGCAATGCATCACCAAACCAAAGCGCGGTAGAAATTGGCGGCATGGATGACCTTGCTGATAACCCTGCATTTGCAATTGCAAAATCGGCGCAAGGTCCGGCACTTGAAAAACTGCTTCAGCAAGCGCAACAAGCTGATAAGAAAACCGTTTTTGTTAGTTTACGAGCACCATACGATATTGCCACATTTGGCCAATATGCGGATGCAATTTTAGCAACTTATGCGTATAACATAGATGTAGATAATGATGTTAAAGTAGCAGGGCCAGCTTTTACTGCTCTTGCAAAAGTACTAGTTGGTAAAAAGCCAGCGCAAGGTACTTTGCCTGTTACCGTCAGTGGCATTAACAACAACTAAAAGTTTACGAGGATACTATGCAACATAACGCATCACTTACTACGCCTTACGCTATTCGTAATATGATCAGGAATGAAGATTATACCGGTAGTACATCGGGCTTTGTTCCCGGCTTTGTACAGGCTAATTTAGTGATTTTGCCCCAGCGCTATGCGTTTGATTTTTTACAATTTTGCCAAGCAAACAAAAAAGCGTGCCCAATTGTAGCAAGTAGCCGCACGCCTGGAGCTACCAGCATTCCAAATGTTGCTCATGATTTAGATATTAGGACTGACATACCTCGCTATCGTATTTTTAAAAATGGCCAATTGATTGAAGAAGTAACGAATATCAAAGAGCAATGGCGCGATGACTTGGTCACTTTTTTAATTGGTTGCTCGTTTTCATTTGAAGAGTCGTTAAAGTTGGCGGGCCTAGAAATACGTAATATTACGGAAAATAAAAATGTACCTATGTACATGACTAATATTCCCTGCGAAAGCGCCGGTATATTTCATGCTAACATGGTCGTTAGTATGCGACCGATGAAGCCGGCAGATGCGATTCGGGCAATCCAAATATGTAGCCGCTTTCCAGATGTGCATGGAGCGCCAGTTCACTTTGGGGATCCAGCTGCAATAGGTATTAAAGATATTAATCGCCCTAACTTTGGTGAATCTGTCACCATTAAAGACGGTGAAGTACCGGTATTTTGGGCCTGTGGTGTCACGCCGCAAGTAGCCATCGCTAATGCTGCGCCTGATTTTTGCATTACACATAGCCCAGGTCATATGCTGATCACCGACATTCAAAACGCCCATATCTCGGCTTTTTAAACGGAAATAATGATGAAGCTCAATTGTGATTTAGGGGAAAGCTTTGGCGCATGGCAAATGGGCCTTGATGAAGAGGTAATGCCGCATATTGATATGGCTAATATTGCTTGTGGTTTTCATGGCGGTGATAGTGATGTTCTAGCACGCACCCTGATGCTTGCTAAACAACATAACGTCATTATAGGCGCGCACCCCAGCTATCCTGATAAACAGGGCTTTGGGCGTCGCTCCATGGCATTAACACCACAAGAGCTAAGCAATTGCCTGCATTATCAAATAGCCGCAATTGAAGGCATGGCAAAAGTTCAAGGCCTCACTTTAGAGTATGTGAAGCCACATGGCGCGTTATATAACGATATGATGGCCGATAAAACAATTTTGACCACGGTGATACAAGCTGTTGCCAGTTACCCGAGCCCTTTAAAACTAATGCTTCTCGCCACTGCGAAAGCAGCGCAACATCAACAACTTGCTCAACAATATAACCTTGAATTAATTTTAGAAGCATTTGCTGATCGCCAATATACCGATGACGGTCAATTAGTATCACGGAAAATTGCTGGTAGTGTGCATGATAAACCTGCGCTAATAGCGCAAGTTAAACAGTTACTCGCCACCGGCTGCGTAACCACACAATCGGGCAAACAACTGCCTTTACACGCAGACAGTTTATGTGTGCATGGCGATAACGCTGCAGGCATTGCCCTTATTCAAGAGATCAAAGCGTTATGCCACACTCGTTAAGTGATGAACAATTAAGTCAAGCAATCGAAACCATGATGGTAGAACAAAACCTACGTGGTATGCAAAATCTCTATGCCTATCAACAGACAGGTACTTATCTGCGCGCTGCAAAGTCGTTATTTGATGCCAAAAGTACGGTACTCATTGGTACCGGTTTTGCCGTCAAGCAAACCTTTGAAACCGATGGCCCTGTAGGCGCCATTGCTTTATACAATGCTTTAATTACGCTGGGTAAAAATCCTATTTTAGTCTGTGGAAACCCCCTTTACAGTGCACTGAAAAATGAATTTAACTGTTTTGAATTGCCACTGAATAATTTTACTGATGCAATGGCTTTTAGCAAAGCTGCGCTGGCTGAATTAAAGCCAGATTGCGTATTGTCTATCGAGCGCCCCGGGCTGTGTCACGGCAATAAATATTACAATATGCGTGGTATTGATATTTCGGCTGATTGTGGTTGTTTTGATTTTTTTGTCAGCCAAGCACCCTGCCCAACGGTAGCTATTGGTGATGGCGGTAACGAAATAGGGATGGGCAATTTATCACAATATATGACCGAGCTGAGCATTATGCCGTGCCTTACTTGCTGCGATGAACTGCTGTTAGCGGATGTATCAAACTGGGCAGCTTACGGCATTATTGCGTTTTTAAGCCGCTGGCATAGCCAAGACTTACTCGCAGAAGTCGATACTTTAGCAATCCTGCAATATTTGAGTGAACGTGGCAGTGTAGATGGCGTTACTCACAAAAACGAATTAACCGAAGATGGCTTACATGCTATGCATGGCCAACAACTCATCGCAAGACTACGTCAGCTTAGCGATGTTGCCAATCAGAATGAGGATTTATAATGAGTACGGTGTATTTAAACGGCGACTATATGAACGCAGAGCACGCAAAAATATCGCCAATGGACAGAGGCTTTTTATTTGGCGATGGTATTTACGAAGTGATCCCTGCCTATAATGGCAACATGCTTGGCTTTGCAGCGCATATTGAACGCATGAAGAATGGTTTAAATGAACTGGAAATTGTACTCGATTATACAGCTGATACATGGCGTGAAATCTGCCAGCAGCTGTGTGAGAAAAATCACGGCGAAAACCTTGGTATTTATTTGCACGTTAGCCGTGGCGCTGATACTAAGCGTGCTCATGCCTACCCGAGTGGTATTACGCCAACGGTATTTGCCTACGCCTTTGAAATTCCAGCACAACCCGTTAGTGATATCGACAACGCCACGACTTATACTGTATCCGTTGAGCAAGATAAGCGCTGGCAGCGTTGCCACATCAAGTCAACCGCATTACTCGGCAACGTGATTCATTACCAGCATGGTGCGGCGGCTGGCAATAAAGAAACCATTTTATACAATCGCTTAGATGAGCTTACCGAAGCAAGCTCAAGTAATGTGTTTATTGTTAAAGATGGCGTGATCAGCACACCCCCATTGGATAACCAAATTTTACCGGGTATCACTCGCTGGTTAATTTTAACGATATTACACAGCCACAGTGACTTTAAAGTCCAAGAACGTATTATTACCAAGCAGGAACTATTTGCAGCCGATGAAGTGTGGATCACCAGTGCCACAAAAGAAGTTGGCCCAGTGGTAAAACTCAACGGTCAACTGGTCGCTGATGGCAAACCTGGGAAAATATGGCAACAAGTACAGAGCTTATTTACTGAACATAAGTTTGATTATTAATAGCGCTAAGCGGTAATTATAAAAGCCGTGTTTGTTAAGTAAACACGGCTTTTAAAATCCAATTAAGTTTTCGCTTACTTAGGCTGATACGGCCAAACTTCTAGTACTCCATCACTGCTTTCGCTGACAATTGTTTTATTTTCTTTATCATACGCTACAGCTAAAACTGAGCCACGAATGCGCAGTTGTGTCGCTTTATACTCAGCCAATAATGTACCATCTTTTACACGCCATAATTGTATCGTGCTTTTCGGTGAGCCGGTTAAAAACCATTTATCATCATTTACAAACCGCGAGTGGTTAAACTCTATAAAATTAGTAAATATATTTAGTTCAGCTTTTTTAATACCGGTGTTTAAATCAAGAAATATACGATCATCAACAGAATCTATCGCAAAACCTAAACTTGCATTTTCGTTTATATTGACATGATTAACACGAGTCGCTAATTTGAACTCTTTTAAAATAGTGCCATCTTTCGTTGACCATAAATAAGTAAACTTATCGCTTGAACCGCTTAATGCTGTTTGTCCATCTGCAGATAGTGCTACAGAATTAATATCAAGGCGATGAACTTGAAATAGCGTATTTTGCTTAGTTAGAGAGTTGATCACATCAGCTTCACCGCTACGATAGCCTACCACTATTAACTGACCGTTTGCTGATATTGCAATATCACGAGCAATGTTTTTCCCTGTTGACCAACTACCCAGTAGTTGACCATTTGCAACTGAAAATAAATGTACTGACGTGCGGTTAGAAATATAAAACTTAGTTTTATCATCACTAAAGCCAAGCAATTCAATATGTTTTGCATCATCACCGGAAATGCAACTAAACAAGGTTTTGCTTATCTTATTATCCCATACACATACCTTACCTTGCTCTGAGACAACACTTAGCTGGCCATCATTAGATAACGCCGCTGACTCAACAATTTCTTGCGTATGGCGAAATTGTGATGTTGATGGAGCTTCAAAAACTGGCTCTCCTGAGCAACCAACCAGTGCCGATAAAATCCCTATTAAAACGAGTGTTAAAATACAAAAGCGCACACGTATTCTCACTTATATTATTGTTATTAAACGGTACTTAAAGATCTTACAAGCTATAAAGTAAAGTCTATACTCTCATTTCATCGCCATTTTAGCCATCTGTTTTAAGCACTTAGCCCGCTACTTTGTCGTTAAACTGATGATTGGACCAATATGCGTTATTTTTAGCACTTTAATGCCACACAAGCCTAAAATTGTGTGCTTCAACTGCTTTGTCACACAGTCTCCTTGAAAATAACGATAATAAACGGGGGTATCAAGCGTTAGTACAACCTCTGCGGTAAGTACTTTAAGAAGTTTTTCAGGAATGCTTTTATTAGGTTGATATTGAAAGGCAAAGCCATTAACGCAGGCCAATCTAAGTCATGTCTAGTGACTTTTAGCTGTTTTAATTGAGTTAAACTTAACCCTAATAATTGTGCACGTTTATAAGCGAAACAAATTCCACATCAGCGTTATCATAAATACGGTAACAACCTTGACGTTCTATGTTTGTCAGTAGACCTATATTTTCATAATGCCTAATTGCTTTAATTGACACGCCTGAATGCTTGCCATTTCACGTAGACCGGCTGCGCCCTTATCAGTAGCGCCAAGCTCAATCGCTTTGTTATCCCTGAAAATTTCCGGCTGGGGAGTAAAATAATATTAATGCTAAAATAAATATGTTAGTAAATCTCTTAACCAAAGCTCAGCTTAAATAGTCATAGCCTTTACTTTATTTATGAAGTTATTAGCGTATTATCAAAGTCTTACTAATAACACTAAACAAAACAGCAAAATGTTATGGATTTTTCTCTTTATACTAAACTGAGCCCACAACTTAGTCATAATAGTTATTGCTGTGAGTTCGACAGTAGCAGTTTTATTGACAGTGACTTTTTAAATTATCAGATTGTGTTACCGCAACAACTACAAAAGGCTGTTGTTAAACGAAGAGCTGAATACCTCGCCGGCCGTTTTTGCGCAAAACAGGTGTTAACCGCCCTCAATATCCCCTGTTTTGATATTATCTCAGGCCCCGATCGCGCGCCCATATGGCCTAAAAACATTATTGGTAGCATTACCCACACGCAAGGGATCGCAATGGCTATAGCATGTCAGCACACTGATATCGCTGGAATTGGTATTGATATAGAGCAACTAATGAGTGCCAAACAAGAGCTAGAGCTACAAAAGCAAATTTTGCATCCTGATGAATATCCACTGTTTAGGCGATTGGCTGGGCAGCTTTCACATCCATTAACCGTCATTTTTTCAGCAAAAGAAAGTATTTTTAAAGCACTATATCCAAGCGTAAAGCAATTTTTTGGTTTTGAAGCTGCACAGCTAATTGCTTTTAATCAGCAACAGTTGCAGTTTAAAATTACTAAAACGCTCGCAGAGCAAGTGCCTCAAGACACTTACGTAACCGTTTTCTATCAATGTAATAAAAGTGTAGTACTCACCGAGTGTGAATTTACTATCGCAGCTCAACCACTCAAAAATACTAATGTCGGCAAGTAGCCACTAATAATCAATCAGGTATTCATCGCATGATGGTGTACCTTTGGGTTTTGTTATTCTATAACGGTTAGGTGCGATAATTAATAACAAGGAATTAAAATGAAATTGATTGCCCCCGCAGCCCTCCTAACCTCGCTGTGTTTTTCAGTATTAGCCAATGATAACCTGCAAACTTTTCAACTAGAAAATGTATTCGACCTTGAATATGCCAATCAAATTGAAATGACTAACGACGGTAAAACCGTCTACTTTGTTCGAAATCGGATGGACATTAAATCAGATAGTAAAGTTAGTAATATTTGGTCTGTCGACAGTAGTTCAAAGCAATTACAACCGCTTACATCGGGTGTACATATGGATTACTCCCCTGTCTTGTCGCCAGACCAATCACGTTTAGCGTTTATTTCAACTCGTGATGGCAGTAGCCAAATTTATGTAAAATGGCTAAAAACAGGCGCTGTTGCAAAAATTAGTAATCTTACTCAAAGCCCTGCAAGTTTGCAGTGGTCACCTAATGGTCGGCAATTACTGTTTAGCCAATTTGTACCGAGTAAAGTTAGTTCTCCTATTAACTTACCAGGCAAGCCTGAAGGTGCCAGCTGGGCAGAGCCTGCTAAATTTATTGATGACGTATATTATCGTGCCGATGGCGGCGGTTATACCAAGCCTGGTTTTCGTCATTTGTTTACTATTGATGCCAATGGCGGTAATGCCCGTCAGTTAACCTCTGGCGACTTTGATCATGGCGGGCCAGTTAGCTTTTCTGAAGATGGTAACAGCCTTTATTTTTCGGCTAATCGCCATGCTGACTTTAAACTCAAACCAACAAATTCTGAAATATATCAGCTGACATTAAATGATCTACAAATAACAGCGCTTACCGACCGAGAAGGTCCTGATCAGCAACCGCAAATATCACCAGATGGGCGTTATCTTGCCTATACCGGTTATGATGATAAACGTACCAATTATGAAAATACCCAGCTATATATTCTCGATTTAAAATCGGGTGATACCACAAGTTTAACCGCTGATTTTGACCGCAGTGTCGAGCAAATTAAATGGGCTGATAATTCTAGAGGGCTTTATTTTAGTTACGCCAGTGAAGGCCAAACCGCACTCGCTTATCAACCACGTAGCGGCAAACGAAAAGTGATCACACAAAAAATAGGGAGTGTTTCATTCGGTCGCCCTTATTCTGGTGGTGACTTTGATATAAGCGACGATGGTGATGTGGCAATCACGCTTGCTGATACCCAACGTCCAGCTGATATAGCAATAGTTAAAAATGGTAAAACACAACGTTTAACAAAATTAAATGACGACGCGCTTGGTAATAAACAGCTGGCAAAAGTAGAAGAAATTTGGCTGAAATCAAGTTATGACGACTTACCAATTCAAGGTTGGGTCGCCTACCCTCCTGGGTTTGATAGTAGTAAAAAATATCCCCTTATTTTAGAAATACACGGCGGCCCTGTCGCTAACTACGGTCCACACTTTAGCGCTGAAATACAATTATTTGCCGCTAAAGGTAATGTGGTTTTATATATGAACCCGCGTGGTAGTGATTCATATGGGAAGCAGTTCGCGCAAACTATTCATCACAATTATCCTAGTAACGATTTTGATGACTTAATGACTGGCGTTGATGCGCTTATTGGCAAAGGTTTTATTGATCAGTCAAAACTGTTTGTAACCGGTGGCTCAGGTGGCGGTGTACTTACGGCGTGGATTGTTGGCCATACCGACAGATTTGCCGCCGCTGTTGTTGCCAAGCCGGTGATCAATTGGATCAGCTTTGTACTAACTGCTGACTTCTACCCATTCTTTGCCGATTACTGGTTCCCAGGTAAGCCATGGGATCATATTGAGCATTATATGAAACGCTCGCCAATTAGCTATGTTGGTAATGTTAAAACACCAACCATGCTACTCACTGGTGAAGCGGATTACCGCACTCCTATTTCTGAGACCGAGCAATTCTATCAAGCATTAAAGCTACAAGGAGTTGATACAGCAATGGTACGTATTCCTGATGCATCACATGGCATAACAAAACGGCCGTCAAACTTGATGGCTAAAGTAGCTTATATTCAATGGTGGTTTGATAAGCATAGTAAATAGAAATTAGTTAGCGGCGAGAGTAAAGTTAACAAGTTGCAAGTGTGAAGCTAGAAACCGTAGCTTGGTCCTTAACAACTTTTACTCTCGCTAATTTGTCACTAGTCAAATCCCCTGTAAACCCCCTTTACAAAAAGTGAGTGCTCATTCACATATTCTAAAGTTTACACAAGTATCGGACTTTGTAAAAAATCGAGTTAGTAAAATTTCGGTTTATGACATTTTTTGGTCATCGAGTTAGTAAAAAATCGGTTTGAGTCACTGTTTATGGCGTTTAAGTTGGTAAAAAAGTGGTTTGTAGTCGGTTAGAGTTGGTAAAAAATCGGTTTATATTTTCTGATTAATGGCTAATAACGGCCATTTTTATCAAAATCCCCCCTTTCCAAAGAGCTAAAAGCTGATTAAATCGCTAAATTGATAAAAAATACCGCCAAAAAATTCACTTGATTAAACTCTGATCCAAAAATTGAAAATAAATCTGATGCTAGTTAAATACTGATCCAAGCCTTAGTTAAAATCTGATCTGAGCGGTAAAGTTAGCAAGTGTAAAGCTGTATATCCTCTGTAATTGCTAGCATCAAAAAAAGGGCCTTGCGGCCCTTGGTAACATTGTTGAGTTGGACTGTTATGTTAAAACTGGTTCATAGTGTTTGCTTCGCCGCCAGCTTTAAGCGCATTTTCACCTGAGAAGTACTCTTTATGGGTATCTCCCATGTTAGAACCTGCTAAGTCTTGATGCTTAACGGATGCTTGTTCGCGGCGAATTTCTTGACGCTGCACATCACGTACATAAGCCAGCATACCTAAGTCACCAAAGTAGCCTTCTGACAGAATATCAGTGCTCAATGCAGCCGTGTGATAGGTCGGTAGCGTAATTAAGTGGTGGAAAATACCAGCTTCGCGCGCGCCATCACGTTGGAAGTTTTGTACTAACTCATCTGCTGCGACTGCAAGTTCAGTTGCATCCATCTCTGGTGCCATTAACGCCTTATTATCATCAATGCTTGGATAAGCAGATAAGTCTTTACCTTCGTCTAACCACTGTTGATAAACTTGCTCGCGGAATTTCAATGTCCAGTTGAAAGAAGGTGAATTGTTATAAACCAGTTTAGCGTCAGGAACTTGCTCTTTAACCCGATTAACCAGTTCAGCAATTTGTTTTACATGTGGTTTTTCAGTTTCAATCCACAGTAAATCAGCACCCGATTGCAAGCTGGTAATACAATCTAGTACAACACGGTCTTTTTCTGTGCCTTCGCGGAATTGGTATAAACCATTATCAAGGCGAGTCGGCTTACATAGTTGGCCGTTCAGCTTCATTGCCGTATCACCTTCATTTAAATCTTCAACACCGTTAATTGGTGTGGTTTCTAAAAACGCATTGTACTGACTAGCAAGGTCGCCAGGTGTTTGTGATACCGGCACTTTTTGGGTCAAGCTGGCACCAAGTGAGTCAGTACGTGCGACAATAATACCGTTATCAATACCCAGTTCTAAAAAGGCATAACGCACGGCGTTAATTTTTGCTAAAAAGTCTTCGTGTGGCACAGTTACTTTACCTGCTTGGTGACCACATTGCTTCGCATCTGAAACTTGGTTTTCGATTTGGATAGCACATGCCCCCGCTTCAATCATTTTTTTAGCGAGTAGGTAGGTTGCTTCTTCATTACCAAAACCAGCATCAATATCTGCGATGATCGGCACCACATGACTTTCAAAGTTATCTATTTTATCAAGTACCGCTTGTACATCACCACCAGTTGCTTTGGCGTTATCTAAGTCTTTAAATAAATGGTCAAGTTCACGAGCATCGGCTTGTTTTAGGAAAGTATAAATTTCTTCAATCAACGCCGGTACTGAGGTTTTTTCGTGCATACTTTGATCCGGTAGTGGGCCGAACTCAGAGCGCAGCGCAGCAACCATCCAACCGCTTAGGTATACGTAGCTACGCTTAGTGGTTTTTTGGTGACGTTTAATCGCCATCATCATTTGTTGGGCAGTAAAACCATGCCAGCAACCAAGCGATTGTGTGTATTGGCTGGTATCAGCATCATATGCAGCCATGTCTTCACGCATGATGTCAGCTGTAAACTGGGCGATGTCTAATCCCGTACGAAAACGATTTTGCAAGCGCATACGACTTGCGTATTCAGGATTAATTGCTTGCCATGTTTTACCTTGTGCTTGACAAAGTGTAGCTAAAGTATCGGTTTCACGTTGATAAGTAGTCATAATAAAAAATCCTCTGAACGGGTTAAAACTAAATTTTATTTATATGGTTGTGTGAGAGGCTAAGAGTTAATGCTCTGTAGCGCTTAAATCAACATTAGGCCGATTTATTGGATTTAGTAAATTTATAGTTGTTATGCTGGCTATATATTTAGTGAATGGCTAAAAGAACACCTATTGCGTATTTTTAGGTTATGGTTAACAAAAGATTGCTCACATGCAGTCAATTGCACCGCGACCGTTTAAAAGGATATCGATTATGACACTCTCTCACAGCCAATTTGGATTAACCGTAGATAACCAATTAGCCGATTTTGTTAACCAGCAACTGCTACCCGGTACAGGTATTAGCGAACAACACTTTTGGCAAGGATTTGCTGAAATTATTGATGACCTTAGTCCGCTTAACCGTGCATTATTAGTCAAGCGTGAAGACCTACAACACCAAATTGATAGCTATCACCTAGCAAATAAACACTGGGATGCAGCGCAATACCAACAGTTTTTAACTGACATTGGTTATTTAGTCCCTGAGCCCGATAATTTTTGCATTGAGACAGAAAATGTTGAGCCTGAAATAGCCCGCACAGCTGGCCCTCAGCTGGTTGTGCCAGTAAGTAATGCACGCTTTGCACTTAATGCCGCTAACGCACGCTGGGGGTCGTTATACGATGCCTTATACGGCACTGATGTACTTAGCGAAGAAGATGGCGCTGAAAAAGGCAGCAACTATAATCCTGTTCGCGGTTTTAAAGTAATGGCCTACGCAAGGCAGTTTTTAGATAAAGCGTTACCACTTGAAAATGGCTCACATATTGAAAGTACTAATTATTCGGTAGTTAATGGCCAGCTCATCATCACCTTACGTGATAGCTCACAAACAGGCTTAAAACAACCAGCGCAACTTATTGGTTTTCAAGGTGAAGCACAAAACCCCAGTGCAATTTTATTACTCAGTCATGGCCTCCATATAGAGCTACAAATAGATCATAATCATAGCATTGGTGCAGCCGACAAAGCGGGCTTAAAAGACGTCCTCCTCGAAGCTGCACTTACCACCATTATGGATTGTGAAGACTCCGTTGCCGCCGTTGACGGCGAAGATAAAGTGCAAGTGTATCAAAATTGGTTAGGCTTAATGAAAGGAACTCTCGCTGAGTCATTCACAAAAGATGGCAAAACGATTGAGCGTACACTCGCTAAAGACCGCAGTTATTCAGGTATTGATGGGAAACCGCTAAGTCTAAAAGGGCGTAGTATGATGTTTGTGCGTAATGTTGGCCATTTAATGACAAACCCTGCGATTCAAGATAGCCAAGGCCGCGACGTATTTGAAGGTATCATGGATGCAATGATCACGGTCACTGCCGCACTGCATGACTTAAATGGCAATAGCCCGGTAAAAAATTCAACTGCAGCCAGTATCAATATCGTCAAACCGAAAATGCATGGTCCTGAAGAAGTTGCTTTTACCAATACATTATTTAGTCGTATTGAACAGCTTTTACAGTTACCCAAAAACACCATCAAAATGGGCATTATGGATGAAGAGCGCCGTACATCGGTGAACTTAAAAGCCTGTATTAATGCTGCTAAACAACGTGTGGTATTTATCAATACTGGCTTTTTAGACCGTACAGGTGATGAAATTCATACCTCAATGCAAGCAGGTGTAGTATTACCAAAAGCAGCCATTAAACAACAACCTTGGATCAATGCTTATGAAGACAGAAATGTCGATATCGGTTTGCAAACCGGGTTAAGTGGTCGCGGACAAATAGGCAAAGGTATGTGGCCAATGCCCGATAAAATGGCGTTGATGATGGAGCAAAAAATTGCCCATCCGCAAGCAGGCGCTAATACTGCTTGGGTGCCCTCCCCTACTGCAGCCACCTTACATGCTATGCACTATCATGACGTTGATGTGTTTGCCTGTCAAAAAGCGATTGCCCAGCGTCAACAAGCTAGTTTAACAGAACTATTAACTCCGCCTTTGATGGTTGATCCTAATAGTTTGAGCAAAGAAGATATTCAGGCAGAGCTGGATAACAATGCTCAAGGTATTTTAGGTTATGTAGTACGTTGGATTGATCAAGGTGTAGGCTGTTCTAAAGTGCCTGACATTAACCATATAGGATTAATGGAAGATAGGGCTACACTGCGTATTTCAAGCCAACATATGGCTAACTGGTTGCAGCATGGTGTATGCACGCAGGCACAAATAGAAACTACTATGGCGAAAATGGCAAAAGTAGTGGATGGCCAAAATGAAGGGGATCCGGCTTATGTTAATATGGCCGATTCAGTGCAAAGCTTAGCACAAAGTATTGCATATCAAGCTGCATTAGCCCTTGTATTAGAAGGAGTTAAACAACCCAGTGGTTATACTGAACCATTATTGCATGCGTTTCGTATAAGATATAAAGCGCAACAATAGCTCCCCTTCGAGTTTGTTAGTGTCATATTGCCAGCCCTCGGGCTGGTTTTTTTTGCTTAAATTATCCTTTAACCATAACTTTCCTGAATAATCAGCATTCAGAAAAATAAGCTATCAACAACAAAAAAGCACATTCCAACAATGAAATGCGCTTTTGCATCTTCTCGAAACTACTAACTTGCTAACTTTATAACTTCAGCCTAATTCACTACCGTGGCGTTATGATAAACGTTTTGTACGTCGTCACAATCTTCCAACATTGCAATAAATTTATCAAAATTAGCGATAACATCAGCATCAGTAATTTCTATATGCACTTGTGGTACAAAGGTGATTTCGTCAACTTCAAAAATAATACCTTCAAACGCCTCTTCTAATGCTGTTTTTGCTTTGTAATACTCGGTATGTGGAGCAAAAACCGATACTTTGCCATCTTCAACTTCTACATCGGTTACATCAACATCAGCCATCATTAAAGCTTCAAGTACCACTTCATCATCGTCACCACTAAAGCCAAGTACAGCTAAATGATCAAACATATGTGCTACACAGCCTGGCGTACCTATTTTTGAATCAGTTTTAGTAAACGGTAAGCGAACATCTTTAATAGTACGATTTGGGTTATCTGTTAAACAGTCAACAATCACCATACAGTTACCTGGGCCATAGCCTTCGTAACGGGCTGTTGCATAATCCTCACCAGCTCCGCCAGCAGCTTTTTCTATCGCTTTTTCGATGACATGTGCTGGTACTTGATCTCGCTTTGCGCGTTCGATTAAGCGTTTTAGCGACTGGTTTACTTCTGGATCAGGTTCACCATTTTTTGCTGCTACGTAAATTTCTTTACCGTACTTAGAATTAACTTTGGTTTTAGCATTCGCTGTTTTCGCCATGGAGCTTTTACGTACTTCAAATGCTCTGCCCATCTTATGCCTCTATTGGAAACTCGATATTGGCAACATTTTAACAATTAGCGCGGTATTGAGCTAGTGATTAAATGACTGCAAAATCACAATTATGACATTTCATTTGACAGTACTCATGTTTATAAAAGTTAAACAACGCACTATTTAACATAACATATTTAATACCTTTAAATGGAGACATTTAAAATACGTGATTGTCGTGTTTGCCCTAAATTATTTATTAAGTTAGGCAATTCAGAAAAATGGTGCAGAATATAATCAGCTTGATCTGCATATGCAGGCACATCACTCGGTGCATATAAGCAAGCACGCATATTGGCATTATGTGCAGCCTGGATATCATAAAGATAATCACCAACATAAAGTATGTGTTGCTGATCTATTCCCCATAACGTTGCAATTGCATTCAAAGCGCTCGGATCTGGCTTAGGGGGGGCATCACTACGCGTGAGTACTGTTTGAATTGGCAACGGATTATTTTTTAATTTCAGCGCAGTAGCGCGATCGTAATTGCGAGTCACGATTGCCATTGGTATTGCTTGCTCTTTTAAACACGCGATAGCTTGCGCTACGCCGGGTAACAACGTTGCATGTTGAGCATCTATAAGCTCATGTTGATGGACAATATTCATTGCTTCCTCACGCATGTAAGGCGAAGGAAGACCATCAATAAAACTAAGTAGATCAAGCTCGTCAGGACACCCGACTTGAGCTTTGATAAGAGTAAAATCAAGTTCAGATGATACTAAGGTGCCATCTAAATCAAAAATAACCCCAGCTACTGCACTTTGATACGTGTTCATACCACTCCTTGTATATGATTTAATTTTCATCCAAATTACTTACTTTAAGATAGTTTAAGCAATTGGATATGAAAAGAAACATATTCGTATTTAATTAAAAATTAATAAAAAACGCGCACAAAACCACTGTGCGCGTCGGTTGGGGGACTATTAAACTTGCCTACTTTGTTTGCTCTACCGCTGTATTAGCTGGTTCAAAGCGCGCTTCTAGCCAAGTGTCATCTTGGGTAAAGTGCAGTGTTTTCACTTTGCCTTTACCTTCAACATTAACCATATTCACTTGCGCAGGCCATAAATCGCGCAGCGCGCCGTGACTCATACGGATACCTTTAATATCCTTTGGGATCGGTGCTTCTTGGTAAACCCAAAAAAACTTACCATCAACTTGCGCACCCACTTCTTTCAACACTAGCGGCTCTCCATCGAGTGTTTGTAAAGCAACATGTGATTCGATGTAATCTACAAAGCGTTGTTGATCTTCTTTATTACTAATAATATCGGCGCCACCGGCAAATAAATGCTCCACAGCATGCTCGGTATCATGTAAATAAAAACGATGCATTAGCTCAATATTGCTAGTACGTTTATTGAATAAAACAGTAGTTACTGATGCTTTAAGTTGATGTGCCGTCGCTGGCATAGCAACTATAAAAGCAAGAATAATAAGCATAAAACGCATTATTCTTGTTCCTTAGCGTCATCTTTTTCGTCATCTGTTTTTAGTTCAGTTTTAATATCATGCATGATATCGCGGCTGACTTTGGCTTTACTTTGCTCTTTTTTATACACTTCAATACGTGAAGGAATAATACGACGAGGGTAGTTATTATTTTCAACATCTACGTCTGCAGTTTCCCAACGAGGATCAACCGTTACAGATACCAAAGGCTTGTTCTTATCAGTAATAATAAGTTTTTGCACATGTTTGTGGTTGCGACGCCAGATTTCGGCAGGGATCATACGATCTTCTTTAGTACCATCTTCATAGGTAAGCTCAAGTAAAATTGGCATTACTAGGCCGCCTAAATTCGAAAATTCAAGCACGTAATAGTTTTTATCTTCTGCAACTGCGCGATCGAGTACTTTACGCTCCCATGGCTCTAAGCCTTTTAAAAATTTATTATACGAGTTGCGCTCTTTGTTAGTAACAGTGAAGCGGTCGTTTTCATCGTAGAAATCAGTTACGTCGGAGTTTTCTTCAACCCATAGCTTTTTAGCTTCAGCCTTATTGCGTTCCACAAATAGTGGCATAGGTTTAGCCGCTTCAATATCACGTAGGCGATTAAAATCTATATCAGGATTTTTAGTATCTAAACGTAATTGATAGACTTTATCGAGCGAGATATCAACATGATCAGTGCTATAGAACCAGCCACGCCAGAACCAATCTAAATCAACACCTGATGCTTCTTCCATGGTACGGAAAAAATCAGCAGGGGTAGGGCGCTTGTACTTCCAACGCTGGGCGTACTCTTTAAACGCAAAATCAAACAGCTCACGGCCTAAAATCACTTCACGCAAAATATTTAGTGCGGCCGCAGGTTTGGTATAAGCATTAGGCCCTAAACGCAGTACGCTGTCTGACTGAGTCATTACCGGCACTTGATTTTCAGACTTCATGTAGGCAACAACGTCACGCGGTTCAACCCCCCATGGAATAGTTGGATCCCATTCACGCCCAGCAACACCATCTAAAAAGCTGTTTAAACCTTCATCCATCCAAGTCCATTGGCGCTCATCAGAGTTCACCACCATAGGAAAATAAATATGACCAACCTCGTGGATCACCACGCCAATTAAAAAGCGCTTTTCAGCTTGTGAATAAGTACGCGAACCGTCATCCTGTAACTCAGTTCGTGGGCCATTAAATGTGATCATTGGGTATTCCATACCGCCTACTGGACCATTGACTGACTGCGCAACAGGGTATGGATAATCAAATGAAAAGCGCGAATAAACTTCCATTGTATGTACGATTGCTTCGGTCGAATACTTCTTCCATAGATCGCCACCTTCTTTGGGGAAAAATGACATAGCCATCACTAATGGCTGATCATTACCTCCTTGTTGGTAACCTTTTGCATCCCACATAAATTTACGCGACGACGCCCATGCAAAGTCACGCACATTTTCCGCTTTAAAGTGCCATGTTTTGGTCTTGTCTGTGCCTTCTTTTTCATTTTCTAAGGCTTCATCTTCAGTAACGATAAATACTGGACGCTTTGTATTTTTGGCTTGTTCTAAACGGTTTCGCTGAGTACGGGTCAGCACGCTACTAGCATTATCAAGCTTACCCGTTGCTGAGACGATATGATCGGCAGGAACAGTGATCTCAACATCATAATCACCAAATTCTAGCGTAAACTCACCACTGCCTAAAAAGGCTTTATTAGTCCATGCTTCGTAATCTGTATAAGCAGCTAAACGTGGAAACCATTGAGCAAGTAAGAATATATCGTTGCCATCTTTTTCAAAATGCTCGTAACCAGAGCGAGCGCCAACGGCATCTTCTTCAACGATGTTAAAAGCAAAGTCCATGCTGAATTCGGTGTCTTTGCCTGGTTTCAGTGGTTCATTTAAGTCAATACGCATTAGTGTATCAACAACTGTGACTTTTAATTCTTTACCGTTGTCATCTTTAACATTAGCAATTGTAAAGCCAAGTTCATTGTCACTCATAAATTGTTGACGACGTAGCTGGCTTAAACTTAATTTAGTTGCTTTGGGTTGTGGATCTCCCTGCAAGGCAGAACCATTAAATGTAGCAGTACGTTCTGCAATAGAGTCACTTTTAAAAATATTTTGATCGAGTTGCAACCATAAATACTTGAGTGTGTGTGGTGAATTATTTTTATACTCTATGGTTTGACTTGCTGTTAAGCGACGCGCTTTTTCATCAAGCTTTACATCGATGTCGTAATTAACATGCTGTTGCCAGTATTTTTCACCAGGTTCACCTGCTGCACTGCGATAAACATTCGGTGTAGGCAGCACTTCATCGAGTTGGCGAAACTTATCAACATAACTGCCTTTTGTTTGCTCAACTGCAGAAGCCATGACAGTACTTGAGAGAGCTAACGGTAAAAATATAGCCCCTAAAGTTACAACTGCTTTTTTCATAATTAATCCTGTTAATTTTTCGTAAGCATACTTTGTCAAAATAGTCAGATATATTCAATAAAATAGCGATAAACCGCCGCATTTATAGGGTAAAAAATAACTTATTCTTAAATACTGATGATTAACAACAAGGCAATTATTGTAAAGGGGGTTTACAGCAACTTTTGTACGAAATTCAGGCTTAATTAATGCAAGTCTATTACAGTTAGCTTTACAATTTGTAAACACGTTAACCTAAACGATGAGTAGTAAACCCTCTTACCATAGTATTGAATAAGCTAGCTGACAGCTTGCAGGGGTAACCAATGAAATTTTACATTGTAAAAAAAGATAATAGTGTTGCGGCAATTCCAGCTCAGACTGAGCAACTAAATGAATATCAAAAGCGGGGCTTCGAGTTTGTTGAAGTCGTTGCGGCTTGCGATAAAAACGACGCACTCGATCGCTTTCCAAAACATAGTAAAAAACGTAAAAAGTGGCTTGTTTTATGCAGTAGTTTGGTGGTTATAAGCATAACTTTTAGCTTAATTTCGGCTATTTTTGTATTAATGGCTAAATAATGAATTCTTTAGTTGACCTTTATAGTCATTTGTATTTAAAATCGCCCACTTTTTTGATTTGAGGGGGTTAAAAGCATCGCTTTTCTCCTCAAAAGTGTTTCAACATACTAGTAAAATGCGGTGGGCATATGGATTTTTATATCCTAAAAAAACAACAAGAAGTAATTGCAATTCCAGCAGATGAACAAAGTTGTAAACAGTATTTAGATTCAGGTTATTTTTATATTGATAAAGTAGCTGCCTGTAACGAAACGAATGCGTTAAAAGTACTGCAGGCCAAACAAACCAAAGCACTCAAAGTACCATTAGTGCTGGCATTGTTAGCTTTACCCATGGTGATCTTTGCTTGGTATAACCTAACAAGTTAAAGATTCAGCTTGTGCCCTTGCATCTTAATTTAGCTTGGGTATATTGACGCTCTTAACTGTTTTTTAAGAGCGTGACATGAAAGTCTTACATACCTCAGATTGGCATTTAGGCCAACAATTTTACGAACACAATCGCTGCCAAGAGCATCAGGTGTTTTTCAGTTGGCTGATAGACACGCTCGTCACACAACAAATAGATCTGCTGTTAGTCGCTGGTGATATTTATCACACAGCTACCCCGCCTGCTAGCAGTGAAAATCAACTCTACCAATTTATAAAAGATGCCAAAAAGCACTGCCCTGCATTGCAAATAGTGCTTATTGCCGGTAATCATGATTCTGCAAATCGCATAATGGCCGCCCAGCCGCTGCTTGCTCAGTTTGATACTCAGGTCGTAGGCCGTTTTGATGCGAATAATCCAGCAGATGTGGTACTGCGTTTAAATAGCAACTCTGTAACAGCTCATATCGTTGCAATGCCATTTTTACGTGCCAGTGATGTTAGTTCACTTAGTCACACTGAAAACGGTCACGATTACGCTCAAGGCATAGCTAAGGCGTACCAGCTAAGTATTGAGCATGCGCTCATTGATAAGCCTGCAACAACGCCGCTGATAGTGATGGGGCACTTACATGCCAAGGGCGGCGATATCTCCAGTGATTCTGAGCGAAATTTGATAATTGGCGGAGAAGAATCAGTCACAGCAAACGTGTTTAGCAATCATGCTGATTACGTTGCGCTGGGCCACTTGCATAAAGCGCAAATAGTCGCAAAGTCCGAGACTATCCGCTATAGCGGTACACCAATGCCGATGTCGTTTTCAGAGCGCAACTATAAACACCAAGTAAGTGTTGCTGAGTTTACAACCACCACTGATGATACGATTGCAGTGACTGTAAACCCCCTTTACATTCCTCGCCCAACAGAAGTGATTCTATTACCTGAAGGTGAGTGCGTACCTCTTGAACAATTATGCCAACAACTATCGAGCCTAGACCTAAGCCAATATAGCCAAGCTCCGTATTTAAGAGTAAAGCTCAGTGCAGGGGATACCGATACAACTTTTCGAGAACAAATTGAAAAAGCACTAGAGAACAAAGAAGTGCGCTTTTGCGGCATAGAACGCGTTCGTCAGCAAAATAAAGAGCAGCGTTTAACTGTCTTTGAAGATTTAAGCCAAGTCGAAATGCTCAACCCGCAAATGTTATTAGAGCAAGCGTTTGCCAATAACAAAGACATGGCGGGGCAAGCTGTCCCGGATGAGCTAAAAGCCCTTTTAAACGATGTAATAAGCGAACTTGCGGAGCAAGAACAACTATGAAAATAACCGCAGTACGCATCCATAACTTAGCCTCAATTGTTGACGCCGAAATCGACTTTACCAAAGCACCGTTAAGGGATGCTGGTTTATTTGCCATAACGGGCGACACCGGTGCAGGAAAAAGTACTTTTTTAGATGCGATTTGCTTAGCCCTTTATACCAAAACAGCTCGATTAAGAGGTGATAAAGGTAACTTAATAGATTTTAATGGCGACAGTATAAAGTTAAATGATCCACGTAACTTATTACGCAAGGGTAAATGGGAAGGTTTTGCCGAGGTCGATTTTTTAGGCCAAGATAAACAGCTCTATCGCGCGCGCTATACCATTCAAAGAACTCATAAAAAAATAACCGGCAAGTTAAAAGTAGCTGAGCACAGCCTCTATACTTTGCCAGACGAAACGCTAATAGCTGATAAAAGCAACACCATAAAAGAAGTCGAAGGTAAAATAGGGCTCAACTTTGAACAATTCTCGCGGGCGGTATTATTAGCGCAGCATGAGTTTGCGGCATTTTTAAAGGCAACGGGTGATGAACGAGCCCAGCTTTTAGAATGCTTAACTGGCACAGATAAATTTAGCTTGATTGGTAAACGTATTTTTGAGCGCCATAAAGAACAGCTAAATAAACTCGAATTGCTCAAAGCCAGTTTAGCCAGTTATACCTTACTCACTGACGAAGAACTTGCCGCGAAAACTCAACTACTTGATGATTTAAAACAGCAAATTGAAGATACTACAAAAACCTTAGCTGGCATCGAGCAGGGTATAAACTGGTATAAGCAAGCCAATAGCTTAGAGCAAGCACTTAATCTAGCACAACAAAATCAACAACAAGCCAGTACAGCGCTTAAAGCCATTGCAACACAAAGTGAACAGGCTAAACAAGCGCAAAGTGCACTGGAAATTAAAGACAATCGCAATCGCTTTAAAAGCTTAACGGCGCAAAATAATGAACTAAATACCAAGGTAAATGATTTAAAGAGTATCGATCATATGGCACTCATTACTGATCTTGCCAGCGCACTTGAAAAGCACAACGAGAGCTTGCAAACGGCGAAACAACAGCAAAAAAGCGCAGAACCAATCATTGCTAAAGCGCGTGAGCTCGACAATCAACTTGCGATGCAAACACAAACAATAACCAGCATTACAAGGCAAAATGAAAAAGAGCAAAAACAACTTACTCATTTACAGCAGCAATTTAAACAAAGCCAAGCAAGTCATCAACAAGCAAAAAAACATTCCGAGCAACACCAGCAATGGCTAAACCAGCATAGTCAACTTAAGCAACTAGCGAGTGATTGGAATTACTATCAGCATAGCTTTAATCAGTTTTTGCACGCTAAGCAGCAATTTGCAACAACGACTGAACAAAGTACACAGTTAGCAGCTGAGCTTATACGGCAAAACGAGCAGCTGGAAACACAAACTAAAAAACTGACGCTAAGCGAACAAACACTTTTAAGCGAACAACAAAAGCTTGATCAACTCAACAAGCAACACGGCCAATTTAATATTGAGCAATGTGATGCCAAACTTAAAAGTATCGATTACTTAAAAGAGCAACGCGAACGTTACAAACAGTTTAATCAAGAGCTAAAGCAAAGCACGCAACAACAAAGTGTTATTGCAAGCAAACTAAGTCAGGGCGAGCAAACACAAACAACGCTAACCCAGAACCTTGTAACAAGAGAACAAACGCTTAAACACAGTGAATACGCACTAAATCAAGCTCGCTTGCGTGCCAGCGAAAGTGTCGAACATTTACGTGCTCAACTTACGCCAAATGAACCTTGTGTGGTATGTGGAGCAACCGAACACCCATTCGCAGATCAGCAATTAACTAACTTGATCGCTGCTTTTGAAAATGACTATAAAACTGCAAAACAGCACTACGAAAATGCCCTAGCAGAGCTTCACTCGCATCAAACTCAGCATGCTGTGCTCGTTGCTGAACACACACAACACAGCCAAGCGGTACAGACTGCACAGACTAAACAGCTTGAAATAAAACATACCATGCAAGCGGCCCGTACTGAACTTAATGACTTAACCTCAGAGCAATTGGAGGCCAGTTACATTGCGCTCAATGAACAAAAAACACAGTATTATGCAACGCAAAAACAACAGCGCAACTTGCAAGAGCAGGTAAACCAACTGCAAAGTATCTTTAAAAATGAGCAGCAAGCTCAACAACAGTTACATACACGCCACCTTGAACTAAGCAATCAACAAAGCCAGCTCAATAGCAAGCTAAGTGAGCTAAGCACACAAATTAATGAGCTAACCGCGACCCTTGGTTCACAATTTCAAGAGGCTCAATTTTGGCAACAACTGCAAAATAATTCGCTTAATTTAATTGAGTTAAACCAGCAAGTTGAGCAATATCAGCACAACCAAGAGCAGCTTGAGCAAGCGCAAAAACAACTCGATAGCGCTGACCAACAGATGCAGCAGTTTACACCGCTGATCAGTGATACAGAGCAAATCTTAAAAAACCTAAAAGATGATTTAGCCAAAGCACAGCAACAACATAGCAGCTCGCAAAGTGAGCGCTTAGCGCTATTTAATAATGAACACATTAGTGCTGACGACTACCAAACGAAGCTAGCTGCTCAACAAGAGCAATGCCAAGCACAGCTTCAGCACAGCCAAAAAGCGCACGATAACGCGATAAAACAACGCGACGAGCACGCGATAACGCTGCAAGGCCTCGAGCAACGGTTACTTGAAAATGCGCAAGAACAAGCCGACCTCGATACTCGCTATAATCAATGGTTTGCTGAATTTAAAAGCCGCTACAGCGATGCAAACCACGAACAGGTCACAATTTTACTAACACTAAGTAGCGATGAAATTAAAACGCATTTAAAGCAACATGAACAATTAGCGCAAGCTTTAATAGATGAAAATGCCGCGTTAAAGCAACACAAACACGCTTACTTACAGCATCAAAACAGCGACAAACCTAAGCAAAGCCATGCTGAGCTTATTCAACAGTTAGCCAATTTAAACGATCAGCAAGCTGCGCAGCACAAAGCACAGCTTGCAACCAATACTGTACTTGAACAGCACAATCAAAACCGTCAGGCGCTGCAAGGCAAGCAAACTGAATTGGCAACCGTGCAAAAACACGTCGAGCAATGGCATGTACTTAATAAAGTCTTGGGTGATGCAACGGGTAAAACCATGCGTAACTTAGCACAAACGCAAACGCTAAAAATATTATTACACTATGCAAACAGCCACTTACGAACGTTAAACAAACGCTATGAACTTACAGCTATTGAGCAAACCTTGGATATCGCCATTGTTGATAAGGACATGGCCGATGAGCAACGTTCAGTTAATACCTTATCCGGCGGCGAGTCGTTTTTAGTCTCGTTGGCACTTGCGCTGGGCCTTGCATCTTTGTCATCCAATAAAGTAAGTATTAACTCTTTGTTTATTGACGAAGGCTTTGGTACGTTAGACAGTGAAACATTAAGCATTGCCATGGATGCACTTGATTCATTACAAGCGCAGGGGCGCAAAGTGGGCGTGATCTCCCATGTATCTCAAATGACAGAACGGGTTGCTACCCAAGTTCATGTCGCCAAGAAACCTGGTGGCTATTCGACTGTTACAATTATTTAAGGAATAGTAATGCCAACATTTACACAAGACGAAGCAACGCAGTATGATTCTCGCATTCCTCGTTTAGTACCGGGGTATGAATTGCTGCACAACAGTACCGCAGCGCAACTACAAGCAACGCTCGGCGATGAAGCGCATATTTTGGTAATAGGCGCCGGTACCGGTAAAGAAGTCGCCCTCCTTGCTGCCTTGCAGCCTAAATGGCATTTTACTGCACAAGACACCTCACAAGACATGCTCGATATCGCAAAGCAACGATTTGTTGAGCTTGGGATCAGTGAGCGGGTTACTTTACACTTAGGCTCGCCATCCGAACTTACACAACAAGCGGATGCCGCATTATGCTTATTAGTGATGCACTTTGTGGCAGATAACGGCGATAAAAAAGCCATGTTGCAAGCAATTAGCGCACAGCTAAAAGCACATGGGCAATTATATTTAGCCGATTTAATGCGTCCAGAAACACTTTTTGAGCGTGATGCCCAATTGATACTCAGCAAACAATTAGGCTTAACTGAAACAGGGGTAGAGCGCATGCAGCATAATTTTGAGCATGAGTTTTTCCCACTTGATAGAATTCGTCTTGCCGACTTACTCGATGAAACAGGCTTCAATAGTGGCAAGTTGTATTTTAAAACACTTGGTTTTAGTGGTTATGTGGCACAAAAACGCTAAACGTAAACTAATAATTTACCTTTCACAATGCTCTATTACTACTTAGACATGCATTAAAGCATTTTTAAAACCGTTTACCCAACGCTGGTTAACGGTTTTAATATTGACACTTTATTTTTCAATATTTTATCCTAACCAAATAGATTCGTATTAGGTCTAATAAAACCACCATTACTTGGGATTGTGTATCATCCCACTAACAACAATGTACTGACACACTTAGAATCAACAATAATTTTTTCATGTGCTTTTAAGCCAAATATAAGCTTTTAACGGTTACCGTCTTATTTGGTTGTACCTATAAAGTTTGCAATAACAAAAAATAATGGTAGGCTGTACGTTCATCTTTTACAGGACGTAACTAATGAAAAAATGGATTTTTATATTAATCTCCCTCAGTTTCAGCCCGCTATGTACTGCATCCGCTGTTTACTCCCCTTTGACACAACCGCAATTAGAACAACCTGACACAACACTATTCACTCGACTAGCTGATTTTTGTAATCGCAGAGAAAACATCACAACATCAACCGATAAAGACAGCTTCGCGAATATAATTGAATCACCAATAACAGCTGGTTTTTATCTACACTCATATAACAACACGGCAAAACAGACTGCATGGCGCAGTTTTTATGAGTTGCCAGCGCGCTGTAAAATTAAAGAAAACGCCACCATTAATGCACTTTGGTGTACGGAGCATCAGCGAAAAAAACGCCAACAGTTTGAATTACATTGGCAAACAGCGGGCAACTTACAACGTGCCGAAGTGCAACCAAATGATCATGTCTATGAAATCATCCTACCCAGAAAAGGCATGCAATCGATTAGTTTAGCTACTCAAAACGTAAAGTCACTCCCCCAAACAAGCTTATTACAGCATGCCTCTTCATTAATGGGGATTGTCTGTATTTGTTTGTTTATTACCGTTGTGATTTTATTTTTTAGTTGGCGACATGCTAAAAGGGTGAAGCGGTTCGTAATCTTAACTCATACAAATAAAGTAATTTATAGCAGCAAGTAACAGCCCAGAGCAGGCTGCTACTAAACGAAATAGTCTGAGCTTTGGAGAATCAATCTCCAGCGACAATTAATAAATTAATCGTCGGTTTTTAACTGTTTTGCACGCTCTTGTGCTGCAATTAATTTGGCTGATTTTGGCACTGTTTTTTTCGGGACAATCGTCGGCTTTTCTTTTGAATTTGGATCCCAAGTGGGGTCGAGTGATAAATTAGCAAATGGGTTAGCTTTACTCTGATTTGGATCTGCTACAGATGCGCCAGATATATCATCTCTTTCATCTTGCTCTGATGCACTATGCTGCTCTGCTGCTAATTCATCGTTTAATGCCGCAAGCGCCTGTGCTATTTCATCATCACTGTCAGTTACCGTTAAAGTATCAGCTTGTGGTTGAACATCGACGGTCGTTGATAGCTTAACTTCCCTCATTTGCGAAAGGCCTGATGTGAGCACTTGGCCACTACTATTAACAGCATCCGAATGGACAATTTCATTTACTACTTCATTCGTTGCGCAATGAATAACGTTTTCATCATCCATTTTAGGTAATTGCTCAGCTTCGCTATCGAGCTCTGTTGTGGTCGTTTGGTGTGGTTCTAAATTAGTTTCAAGATCAGCTTCAACATTTATCGTCGCAGACTTTATGACATCTTTAGGTTGTTGTGGTTTCTGACCTGGTAATGGCGCATCAGGATCAAACATACGCACTTCAGGCTCTTTAAAATCATGCTCATTTTTAAAAAGCCGCTGCGTTAGCTCAACTTTTACGTTCACATCGTCTGAATTTATCATTTCAGTTTGTGGAGTTGCAATCACTACTTGCTCTGCTATAACCGCTTTTTTTGGCGCAACAGTGGATTCGCTTGCTACGGGCTCAGCCTTTGCGGGGGTTAATTTTGATACAGCGGCTTCTGTACTTGAAACCTCATCAGTTGCAGGAATTAGCGGTGCAGTTTCAACTGCTGCTTTTTTGTTAGCGCGTAAGCGCAGCAGCAACATTGCAGCTAATAATAAAACTACTAACAACAATAAACTTGGCATTAATAACGAATCCGACTCAGTGCGCACTGGTTCTGGGGCTGTTACCTTTATCGTCGCAGGTTCGCTTGTTATTACGGCTTCGGGTGTAGCGTCAACTTCATCATTGTTTTGCCCAAGCGGCTGTTCGACTGTGGTTTCTGCGCTGCTCTTTTGCTCAACTTCAATACTTTGGACATTCTCAACATTTTCAACAATTACAGACGCCTCCCTTTGAACTTCTGCTGGCTCATTTTTGGCTACTGACGAATTGCTGTCAAGGGGGTTTACAGTCGAGTTTTGCGTCTCTAATGTAGATTTTATTTTATTATCAACATGTGTTTTTGGTGCAACCACTACAGGTGCTGGTTGCGCTTGAGACGCTGGAGGTGGGTTACTGCAGTTGTTTTTATAATCTTTTGCCGCATTTCGATAACTACGGCTACTTGTATTATCGCTGTATTGTTGCATTTGTTGTTTATACAAAATGCACATAGCTTCACTGTATTTAGCAAAGCTATTGAAACTAAAAGTAAATAAAATAAATAAGCAAAGTCGTAATACGTGAGCCATCATAAATCTATTAAACAAAATAACACAATAAACCCAGTTTAATAGTTGTGCGCAAATTTATCTAGCAGTGTGTTTTGCTAATCAATTACCATCAAGGTACGGTATTCATCGTAAGCAAATTGATCTGTCATGCCGCTGATATAATCTTGAATAAATCGACAGCGATAATAAAACTCATAAGCGAGTACATGATCGGGTTCAGCTTGCATCGCTTCAATGGCTTGTAAATAGCTATTTAAATGCTTTTTCGAAAGTTTTTTGAGCAACCGTGTTTCAATTAAGAAGCGACCATCCCCTTTGACCACCCGTTTAAAGTCATCATGACTTAACAGCAGTAATGGCTTATAACAATCAAGTAATCCATTGATAATTCGATAGCCTTGTAATTCAAGTTTACCGACTTCCTTATGTGAAAACACATACTCAAACGCCACTTGTTTCAAAGTGGTGGTTATAGCGTGTAAATGACTGCGGTCTTCTAACAAGGCTTGATTAAAATCACCATGATAAACCGCTTCAATATTATCTATAAAACGTTTGGCCGCATAATTAACCAGAGGGTGGAGTAGAGTTACCCGTAAATAAATAAAAAACTCGCTATTAAAGTTATAAGGTTGCTGAGCGGCCTTATCGAGGGCATAGTTAACTGCTTTTTCGACCACGTGCTGATGTTCTGCATCGTCAATAGTAAGATTAGTTAACACTTTTTGATAATGCTGTTTGAGTTTATCGCATAATAACTCAACAGTGATGATGCCCTTTTCTACGGCATCTTCAATATCAGCTAAGCAATATGAAATATCATCAGCCGCTTCCATTATATAACTGGCGGGGTGGCGACATTGTGGCTCTATCAATAGCTCTTTTTGCAATCTTTCAACAAAGTTTTTTTCACTGTAGTAAAAGCCTACTTTTTTCATCAAATAATTTTTAGTTCGTGGTATATCTTCTTTAGCCATACTTGCCGGACGCGTGTATTTTAAAATACCAGCCGTTTGGCTATAGGTTAAATTAAGTGATAACAGTGAGTGTACAATACGGATACCTTGCGCATTACCTTCAAAGTTACAAATATCTTGTGCTAAATGTTTAAATATTAAGCCAATTCCCGTGTGTGGATCGGCGCAGCGCTGAGGGGTAAGCGTTGCTAAATTTGCGTTAAACCAGTGATTAATCGCCGCTTCACCAAAATGACCAAACGGTGGATTACCTATATCGTGCATCAAGCAGGCCATTTCAACCAGACTTTCTAGCGGCCTCTCTAATCCTGTTAGGCCATATTCAGCTTGTTGTTTGGCCGTTAAATTCGCAAAGATGCGTTGCACTATAAAACGCCCAACTTGTTGTACTTCGAGAGAGTGAGTTAACCGCGAGCGTACCGCAGCATTGCGCTCCAACGGAAACACTTGCGTTTTTTGTTGTAAGCGGCGAATTGCAGCACTATTGATGATACGGCCACGATCGCTTTCTAACGCCATCTGTAAATTAGGGGTTGAGCGCAGCTCACGCGCTGACGTTATTTTTTTGCTGAAATCGATCATAGACGCTCCTTTTATTGTCTACTTTTAATCTAACAGCTTGTTTACTAAATTAATATCTATGACTGCTGTTCGCACATAAATTTATCTATTAATAATTATCACGGTCATAAAATAGCGGTACACTGCATATTAAGCATAAGCATATCGTAACGTATTTGTTTATTTTCTGATTACCAATAACGCCCAACAAAGGTATTAATACAATGAAGCCTATTTTAAGTTTTCTGTTATTAGCATTGCTCATTTATGGCTCTTTTAGCCACGCTAAAGACGATAGAAACTCTGCTAATAATACCGTAGTACTTGTTTCTCTTGATGGATTCCGCTGGGATTACATCGAAAAACACGGTGCTGAAAATTTAGCCGCAATAGCTAAATCGGGAGTTCGCGCAACTAAAATGCGCCCGGTATATCCGACTAAAACATTTCCTAATCATATATCTATCATTACTGGTTTATTGCCAATTAATCATGGCGTAGTAGATAACCGCTTTTGCGATACACAAAGAAATGAATGCTATAGCATGGGAAAAGGGAAAGACGACAGCACATGGTTCAACGGCATTCCACTGTGGAATTTGGCGTCGATGCAGGGATTAAAATCAGCCGCTTATTTTTGGCCCGAATCAGATGCGCGATTTAATGGCATGCTGCCGAATTACTTTTACCATTATTCAAAACACAGTAATTATCAAAATCGTGTTGATCAAATTATTCAATGGCTAACATTGCCAGCAGCGCAGCGCCCGCAATTAGTTGTTAGTTATTTTTCACTGGTAGATAGTATGGGCCATGAATATGGGCCTGATGCGGAGCAAACCAAGCAAGCGGTAAAAGAAGTAGATGTATTAATGGGGCAATTACAGCAACGCCTCAATGAACTAGAGCAAAATGTTAACTTAGTGATTGTCTCCGATCATGGTATGAGTACCGTTGAGCCAAACCAAAGTATTGCTATCAGTAGCTTACCGAAAGACGACAAGTTTATGGTTAAAAATACCGGACCGAGAGTATTGATCTATGCTAATAAAGGCACTACAAAAGCTGAGATCACAGCATATAAACAACACTTAACGAAAGCAGCAAAAGGGCGCTATACCGTACTAAGTGATGAACAACGTAAGCTTTATCACTATGCTAACAATGGCCGAACTGGTGATATTATTTTACAAACCACAGCACCAAGAAGTTTTGCTGATACCGGTAAAGTAAGCTATTTAGGTACCCATGGCTATGCTTATAGCGAAGATATGGCGGCAACCTTTATTGCCAATGGCCCAGCATTTAAAAATTCATTAGTAATCGATGAAGTAAATAACTTAGATGTTTACCCACTTATTGCCAAAGTACTGGGAATTAAAGTACTCAATGCAATCGATGGCGATGGCGCAACACTTTGGCCTGCTTTAAATTAAATAATAAAAAGAGCGCTAATGCGCTCAAAAGGGAAAAACTGTTCACTAAAAATAAACGCTATTTAAAGTTAGCAATACTGTCTTTAGTGGCATTTACTGTACGCCATGCAAACGATTCACTAGTTACACCGTAAGGAATACCATTAACACTCCAGTTCGGGTTAGAAAAATAATCATACTGCGTGGCACTACCAAATACATGAGGGTACGCCATAATACTGGCAAACTGATTTTGTACGCCATGGCCCATACCATCAACATAAACACCACCTGATGTATCACCTTGCTTACGAGAGTGTGCTAAGCCTTGATTGTGACCTAATTCATGTACAAAGGTTGTTGCTCCACAATCTACCGCTGTAATACTGTACATACTGTTACTTACTGAGCTATATAAATTACCATTACTGCCATTGCCAACCCACGCAATACCACACGAAATTAGGTTACTGCCAGCACTTTGACCAGTACCAAGCACCGCAACCATATCTGCCCCCCAACTATTGCGTAAACCTTGAATATAACTACTGTTAGTGACTGAATTTAGCCAGCTGCTAGAAGGTGTAATTGCATGATTACCTAAGTTTTCGCTGCCTACTAAACGCAGTGAAATATCAATACCATTTTGGCTATAAACCTGATTACTAAAAGCAATATACTGGTTAATTTTAGTATTAATGTTTGCAGTGGCGGCCGCCGCTTGATCTGTATATAAAATCGCAATATCAATAGTCGCGGCGTGGCTAGTTGCAGTCATACCTAATGCACATAATGCAGCTAAAGTAGTTAGTCGTTTATTCATAGTAGTTCCTTGTCAGGTTGTGTTGTATTACTGTGTTAAAGTCTGCTCTGAAAAATTTCTATAAGTTATTACCTTCTGCTTTTGGTGCAAACGGATCCTCACCATTGCTTGGCTCTAATGTGGGTTGATTTGTGACTTGATGTTCCATGTGGTTTTTATAAAGATCTCGCTTTGTCGCAAGCCAACCATATTGCCCTTTACCTTCAAATACATAATTACCGCTTGGTGCAGTTAATTGGCCATATATAGCGTCTGCGCCAATAGTCATCACGGTGGTGTGAAATCGCCCATCAGCACCAAGCACTCGGCCAAAAATACTTTTATCACCATTGCTAGCAGCAATTACATTGGTAACCTCTGCGCTAAAGGTTTCAGCGGTTTGTGGAATAGCTAGATCAAAATTATCACCTTGCTTGAGCTTTCTGAGCGCAACTAAGTCAAATTCTATATAAACCTCATTATGTAAATCTGTAGGCAAAAATCCTGAGGCTTTGAGAATCTGCTCTGCTTTCTCTGAGAGTCGATTAATAGCATCAAATTCATCATGTGTTTGATTTACAGCTACTTTAGGTTTAGCTAAAATTCTTGGTAACGATATATCTGGTGATGTTTTAGCCCCTAACTTAGGCGCTATAGTCGATAACTGAACGTCACTCGTAGGAACCGAATGGGTTACATTGCTTTCTTTGTAGATAACGAACTCATATAGCAAAAAAGCACTGATCGGAACGATAACAATAAATGCAATAGCCCTTTTCATTTGTCTCTCTTTTAGATCTAAAGGTTAATATATTGTTATTTTTACATCAGAGTAAATTAAATCGCAAGCATAAATTTGTTACCGAAAACAAAAACGAAACTTTCAATATTTATCATATTAATCTTACAGTTAATAAATTAAATATATAAAAGTTATGAATGAATAACTTTAATACTAAAAATACAACGCGTTAAGTTAACATTAACTTATCAATTATACCTTTTGTAGATACATACTTTATTGCAATAAAAAAACACCTACTATTGATTAACCAAAATGAGATATGAAAAATAATATTATCGTGACGATAAAATTTATTTGTTTTACTGCACATCAGATGAACCTCATACTCCGCGTCTTTTGCCGCAGACTCTCATCATCATAAGTGACTGTGAACATCTATAACGTAGTGAGCCTATTTTTTCTGTGAGCTGCGGATCAATACTCAAGAGGAAATACCATGCGTGGCTGGATCATTTATAAAGACAGTGCTGGATTACTAAAACAAGAGACCTACGAAGTAGAGCGTTTACTGGCCGCAGCAAAAGAAGAAGGTATCGATTTACAAGTTTTCTCTCCCGATCAATTTGATTTAACTATCACCCGCGAAGATGGCAAAAGCATTCTAATTGACGGTGTAACCACAACTTTGCCTGACTTTGTTATTCCTCGCATGGGCGCCAGCACCACCTATTTTGCACTAGCAATTATTCGCCATCTCGAGCGACTAGGGGTGTACTGCGTTAATAGCTCACAATCAATTGAGACGGTAAAAGATAAACTGTTTGCACAGCAAATTTTAGCTGAGCGTAACTTACCTACACCAAATACTATGCTGGTAAAATTTCCAGTAAATATCGACTTAGTAGATAGGCAAATAGGCTTTCCAGTGGTGATTAAAACACTTTCAGGCTCGCAGGGCAGTGGCGTATTTTTATCAAAGTCAAAAAGCGAATTTGACGATTTAATGCAATTAATTGAAGCCGCCAACCCGCAAGCTAATATCATCTTGCAACAGTTTGTTAAATCTAGCCATGGTCGTGATTTGCGAGTACTCACTATTGGTGGCCGTGCTGTCGCATGTATGGAGCGAAACTCTGGCGGTAAAAACTTTAAAGCGAACGTGAGTGCAGGTGGCACTGGTAAACCGCACCCAATTACTCCAGAGATTGAATGGTTAGCTACACAAACAGCTAATGTACTCAATTTAGACGTTGCTGGTATTGATTTATTATTTGATGATAATCACTTTAAAATTTGCGAAGCAAATTCAAGCCCTGGATTTGAAGGCTTAGAAGCTGCACTGGGGATCAATGTGGCTCGTGAAATCTTGCATTTTATTCGCATTCGCTTGGGTATTTTTGACCGCCCAGAGAATTTAAGCTTAGCCTTGGATGAAGACAGTAAAGCAGCGATGGAACAGCCTACTCCAAGCCCCATATTAAGCGCTGTAGTACAGTAAAATTTTAGTCGTAAATAACGACTATTGCTTTGTATACTAAGCTGTCATTGGTGACGTGTGAAAACTGTTACACCGTCGCCATTACAAATCTAACACTTTATCACTACCTCAGAACATCAATACTTTCTCCAACCAGTAAGACCTTAGTCATAAGTAACCTCGAAAGATAAACACGCCCTAGCATCAAAGTAATATTTGTGTATAAATAGAACGATTGAATTCAACGATTTAGGAACCACATGCAACTCTCAAATCAACTATTAAACCGTTTAACTGCGGGCTTAGTTGCGGTGATCATCGGTTTTACCAGCTCTATCGCACTTATTTACCAAGTCGTTATTGTGCTAGGTGGCACAGCGGAGCTCGTTGCAAGTTGGGTACTTATGTTAGGTCTTGCGATGGGTGTCACTTCAATTGGCTTATCGTACTACTATAAAATCCCAATTTTAATTGCCTGGTCAACAACCGGTGCCGCTTTACTCATTACCAGTGCCCAAGGTTATAGTTTAAATCAAGCTGTAGGCGCATTTATGTTCAGTGCTTTACTGGTATTTATATCAGGGATCACTGGCTGGTTTGAAAAAATAATGCAACGTATCCCGAGTCAAATTGCTTGTGCAATGCTTGGCGGTGTTTTAGTGACTTTTGGCATAGATGTATTTAACTTTATGGGTGAAAAACCATTGCTAATTGGTGCGATGGTGCTGGTTTATTTAGTCTGTAAGCGTTTAATGCCACGTTTTTCGATGCTTATGGTACTGATTGCTGGGTTTGTAATGGCTGGCGTTACAGGGCAAATAGATACCAGCAGTTGGCAATGGAAAATGAGCGAGTTTGCGTTTATCGCTCCTGAATTTAATTTACAAGCGATGATCAGCGTAGGTATTCCGCTTTATATCGTCACCATGACTTCACAAAACTTGCCAGGCATTGCAGTGTTAAAAGCACATAATTACCCTGCACCCGTCTCTGCAGCGCTCAATGTCACTGGTTTTAGTAATATCCTTATTGCCCCCTTTGGTGGCTATGCCATTAATTTAGCTGCTATTACTGCGGCAATTTGCATGAGTGAAGATGCCGACAGCGACCCTAAAAAGCGTTACTGGGCAAGTATCGCGGGCGGTGGTTTTTATATCCTGATGGCGATTGGAGCAGCGACTCTAGTGGGTTTAGTGGCAAGTTTGCCACAAGCACTTATTTTAGCCTTGGCGGGGATTGCTTTATTCACCACCATTGCCTCGAGCTTACAGCAAGCTTTGTCTGATAGTTACTACACTGAGGCGGCAATGATCACTTTTTTGGTCACCGCCTCTGATCTTACTTTATTTTCTATTGGCTCGGCATTTTGGGGGATATTGTTAGGCGCGCTGACTTTATGGTTGATCCCGCGAAAATAACACTCGCAATAAATCAGCTTAACGCATCGTTGAGTAGCGATTGTGTTAATTAGTGGTTTATAAACTCACGCCTAAAGTGATCATTATTTAAACACAGTTAGTATAACAAAGTAATAACCGCCCTAGTGCATAAGGAACTGACTAAGGCGGTTATTATATTAGTCGAAAGTATGATGACGGGTGACACTAAACCGATTAAGAATATGATGCATAATATACACCGCACATAAACTCACGATTATCGCAACCGATACAGACGAAAACCGATAAAGCGCACTGTAAACCAAGTCTTGCCCAGGTCCGAGAGACTGACCAAATAAAATTCCAAATGTGGTAATAACCCCAAATCCAACACCAGGAATACCGCCACCTAAAATATGATAACGGCTAAATATAAAAGTTAAAATCCACAAGATCAGCGCCGGAAAAATCAGAATATCGGTGTGATTATACAAAAACAGCTGCGATACTAACGCTAAATTACAACCAATTAATGTGCCAATTGCTCGTTGCCAGCCAGCCATGCCAGCGGCTTTCCAGCACAAAGGAAACAAAATTAAGATCGATGCCGCTTGTGCTGAAATTGAATCTTGTAAATCAAATACCTGAAAAATCACAAACGACAGTGTAGCAACCGTAGCGCACAACAGTACTTCGTGGCGAATACTCTCTTTTGCTTTTGTTGGCATCACCCGACCTTGGCGTGGTGCAACATCAGGAAATACAAAGTGCATTAATACCGCCGCTAACACGGTCACTACGACTGCTAAACCATTGCTGATGATCAACGGATAAATACTCGTGCCATTACCAACATAACTAGAAAAGTGCAGTTGAATAGATAAACTAACGACACTTAAAGCACCAAACAAAAAGTTAGCACCACAGCTCATTTGATAAAACAAAAATGCAAACGCTAAAAAGCACAGCAAGGTCATCGCCACTGGTAAATGAGAAAATAAACCCTGTACTATTAATACAAATAACCCACTAAATGCCGCGCTGGCAAAAAACTGACGAATGATATGTGCATTTAAAATCGGCACTAATCCTAATAACAACATAGGATAAACGGTGAAGAAAATACCATTTGGCCAATTCATCAATTTACATAAACTAAATCCCAACGCGCTGCCGCCAGCGATACGCAACGCTTGCCGAAGGCCATTCTGGTCTAGTTTTACAGGGACTGATGCAGACATAATAAAGCCTTATTAGTAAATGTAATGCAGTAAACTGATAAAGCGAATTTGCATGACACCAAACCATTGCCCAATTACTGACTCAGGCAGTAGCTGCACTGTTGCACGTGCACCACTAGGTAGTTTACTTAATAGCTGTGCTTGCTCTAAATCAATGTGAATACGTTGGCGCTGCGCATCACGAACCCAGCGATTACTGCTTTCAGTACTGCTTAATAAGCCATTAGCATTGAGCTGCCCATTACTTACGCCAGCTTCAAAAGAGCTCACTGTAGCTGCAAATACTTGGCCTGGCAGAGCATCAAACGTTACTTTTGCTTTGCTGCCCACTTTGATATTAACTAACGATTTTTCACGAAAATCAGCCACTAAATCAGCTTTATTGGCCACAATAGCTAACATCGGTTGACCTTTATTAGCAAATGTTCCGGTGCTTACTTGCAAGTTTGCGACTTTACCATCAGCATCAGCAGTCACTATGCTGTATGATAAATTGAGCTTCGCTTGT
The DNA here is from genome assembly GCF_014164125.1 of Pseudoalteromonas sp. SG44-8. Classification (NCBI taxonomy): domain Bacteria; kingdom Pseudomonadati; phylum Pseudomonadota; class Gammaproteobacteria; order Alteromonadales; family Pseudoalteromonadaceae; genus Pseudoalteromonas; species Pseudoalteromonas sp. SG44-8. Next base: position 54,295 of record NZ_JACJEQ010000021.1, read on the forward strand.
GCCAGTTGGTTTTGCGCGTGGCGTAATGCTAGGTTGTCTTCGCCTAATTGTCCACGCGCCAGTTTTGCCTCGGTTAACTGTGCTTCAATAGCTGCGACATTCGCTTGACTTGATTGATAATTAGCACTAATTGTTTCGTATTCTTGCTCCGAAATAGACCGTTTTTTCAATAACGATTCACTGCGATCAAATAACAACTGTTGCTCATGCAGCTTGGCATTTCCAGCAGCTAGCTGAGCCTGTATCGCTTTAACACTGCTATCTAAGCGCTGGTTTTGCAACTGCGCATCAGCATAAGCCAGTTGTGCTTGCTCTAGTGCTAATTTAAAAGGGGCTGCTTCTATTAAAAATAGCGCTTCACCCGCTTTAATCGCTTGATTATTATTCACCAATACTTGGTTCACGCGGCCACTTACTTGTGGCGTTACTTGTACTACAGGGTGATATACGCGCGCTTGCGGAGTAACCGGTAAAAACATATCGGCAACGACAAAGTAAGCGAACAATAAAATAAACCCAACTAATGATATTTTTACATAGCGGGCAAATTTCTGATCCGGTGTCATGAATTATTTCTCTCCAGAAAAGTGGCTAATACAACGTCGAGCATTGGCTTCCATTTGCACTAAACCATAGGCCATAGTATCAAGCTGCTGCGTTGTAAGTTCTGCATAAAGTTGTGTTTTAACTTCAGCCATAATGTCTCTAAGCGCATCTAATAATAGTAATCCTTGCTCAGTAAAATAGATTTTACGACTACGTTTATCATCGCTGTCAATGCGACGGACAATAATCGCTTGTTGCTCTAACTGTTTAACTGTTCGCGTTAGTGAAGGCATTTCAATCCCCAAACTGCTAGCCAGTTCTTGTTGTGTAACACCTTGTTTTAAATGATGGATATGGATCATCGCAGTCCAACGAGATTGTGTTAACCCTAAAGGCTCAACAGCGAGAGTAACGGCATCGCGACAGAGTCGAAAAACGCGCCCCATGCTACCGCATAAACTTAAATCTAAAGTTTCATGAAAAGGAGGTGATGAAATCATAATAGTACCTAGTTACTTAGCATGCTAACTAGTTTAACATTACTTAGCATGCTAAGTAAATATCGAAACGATTTAAAAAATAACGGCAAAGAGGGCTTTAAAAACGATTTAATATCACTGTGTTGAGCAAATTAGCGAATGATCCAATGGGGGAGGGGTTGTGAATCGAGCAATATCTGCGCATCGCGACCTTGTAGCATGGCCAGAGTTGCTAACATGCCTGCTTGTATACATTGCGGCGCAGCGACGGTAACAGAGCGCGGTGCATCAGTGATCGAACAGCCAGTGAGAGGGTTAAGAATATGGCTATAACGAATGCCGTCTTTTAATAAATAACGCTTAGCATCGCCACTGGTTGCCAGAGCGCCGCTGCGCAAAGACACCACCATAGTTTGTTGTTGTACAAAGCCCGGATGTTCAATGCCAATTTGCCAGGCTTGACCGTCACTACGCTCAGTGGTGACAGCTAAGTCGCCCCCTAAATTAACTAACGCTGCAACAGGGCTGTGTGCTTGGAGTAACTGAATGCATTTATCAACTGCATACTCTTTGCCAATCCCTCCAAAATCAAGCTCCATACCTTTAGGCAAGATAATACTGGACTGATCAAACACAATTTTGTTGAAACCGATATTAGACAATAATGCACTTATTTGTGCCGGAGTTGGCAAGTTGTCGGAACAATCAAAATGCCATACACGCCGTAAAATACCCGAGCTAATATCAAATAGCCCGTCGCTTAAATCAAAGCATAGCTTGGCAAAATTAAGTAAAGCATAGGTTTCGTCATCGATGGCAAGTGGCAGCCCTTGGCTTTGATTTATAGCAGAGCAAACACTTTGAGTATTGTAACGACTGTATTTCTGTTCAATACGCCACACTTCGTTTGCAACCAGCTGCCCAAGTTGCTCGCCAAGCTGCTGATCGACGCTATCGACTAACAATTCACAAGGGCTGGCCATAGCGTTAAATTTTACACTTAGACCAGCGGCTTGCGGATGGATTGATATTACTTGTGCAGCCACGTTAGTAACTTAACCTATAACTCGTTAGAATGAATAACTAAATTGTAGCACTACCGCATCCACACTTGGGAATAAATCAAGTGATGCCAGCGCACCAGGTTGCTCAAACCCATTATTGGTAGGCTGCTGAGTGTAATATTCAGCACGTACCGACATACTGTGGCCATTACTAAGCTTAGTACCGTATTCTAAACCCAGCGTGTAAGTATCCATTTCACCAATACGATAATCAGCACTAGCAAACTGCGGCAAAGGCGCTGCTGCATTTAAAAATGGCTGATAGAACTCTGCCGCCGATTGCTGATAGTAGCGAAAATGCGGTTCTAGGTAACTGTCGTCCCCCAGTAATAGACGCCAACGTGAATCAACCGTATGCGATGTTATCTCCCAGTCATCCCACATATAACGATATGAAAGGTCAACAATACTGTTGTCAAAATGGTATTTGGTTTGCCAATATAGGCTTTGCTTGGTACGTTCATCAGGGCGGTTCTCGTATTGATAATCTTGTGTTAAACCATCATTATTTACCACACTAAGCACTTTAAACGGATCCGTTTGGTAACCATCCACCATTGAATATGAATAGTTAAACTGCATTAGCATTCTACGGTTGATGATTTGCGTAACACCGACAAGTAAATCGGTGGTCGTTTTATCATCTTGATCTGTGCGTCGCGTACTGTTAAAAGTGTCGTCCCAAGCCGCACTTTCACTGTCACCAATTGGCATAGATGCAAATGCTTTCGGGATACCACCTTCGGGGGTAAAGGTATCGCTAAAATAACTGCCGCCCAACGACAAAGTAGTGTTCTTTTTATTAAAGTCGATGGCTAAGTTACCATTAACACCTAACGATAAATAATCATACTCTTTTGAAATATGCACGCCACCACTGACGGTATAATCCTGCGCCAAGGGTTGAGTCCACTGGGCATTAAGCTGTACACGCGTATCACGAAAGGTATCATCCAGCGGTGTTTCACCAGGCTGAATATCATACTGGCCATTGCCTGAAGGACGGGTAAATGTTTGTACATTCGGTTGTGCTACCGCGCCATTTGCTGAGGCACCCGTTAATGTATCTAAGGTTAGCCGTAAATTTAAAAAGTGCTCGTCAGCAAATTCTTTATTGGCGTTGATCATCGCCTCTGTTGCCATAACACGATCTGTTTCACCGTAATACAACACAGCGGTGTCAAACTGCCAATCTTTGTTTATTTGCGCCTCTGCAGGCGCTGTGCCTAGTAATGCGCAAGCAGCCAGCCCTAGTGCTGAAGCAATATTACTGGTTTGGTTCTTTTCGGTTTGTGAGTCGACTAGTTGCATCCGCAGCCTCCACCACCAAAGCTGCGTCCACCACTGGAGGCTTCTTTACTAAAGTAAATATGATCGTCAACCGCAGCATCTAATCCGCCACTGAGTGACATTTCATCTTTAGCTAATAGATCTCGTTGCCACGGTTCTACGCCAATACTGACACACCCAGTTGCAGATAGTATTAACATCGTTAGGAGACTATTTTTTATTAATTTTTTCATCATTACCTCTTAAGGCTGAACGGCTAATAACTGAGTTATTTCTTGCTCGTATTGCGCTTTTTTACTGTTCTTAAAGCCAATATGGCGATATTTTATTTTGCCATCACGGCCATACACATAACTACTTGGCATACCGAGTAAATCGAATTGTTTGCCTATTAGTGCATCAGGATCATAAATAATGGGAAAATCAGCAGGAGTGTGTGCTAAAAAATCAACCGCATCTTGATGCTCAACATCTAAGTTAACTGCCAACACCGTAAAGCCTTGCGATTGGTATTTTGTTTGCATTTCATTAAGCCAAGGAAAAGACTTACGACAAGGTGTACACCACGAAGCCCAAAAATCTAAAAATACCACTTGGCCTTTAAGCTCTGCTAACTTATCGGTTAGTTGTTGCTGACTGGAGATAACTGGCACAACGGTTTCTTTACTTAACACTGGCGCACTCGCCATAGCAGTAAAAAGTGCCGTCACAAGCATAAACCGTGATACAGACCGAGAAATAATCACCACTTTTTAAGCCCCTAAAAATACCTAGAAAAATAATTAGTTTAACAATAGCAGGCAATTCTTAAGAAATACTTAAGACAAGCCTAACTATAACTTTCGCTCAAAGCACACTATCTATCATTGCAGCAGGAACCTTAAACTAACCTATGAGGGAAAATTCGATTACAAATTTAATCGGGTATTAACTTAAAAAGGGGGAATTAGCAGTTAGCTTTGATGGCCAGCAAGCTGGCCTAAGTGTAGTAAAAATGGCCGTAAACTTTAGAAATTGAGTAAGTTTGCGGGTGAGTACTGATCAGTGAGTACTTTTGTATCGCTAGGCCAGTCTTTATTATCTTTGGTCGAAATCATCCCTTCGCTCACCGCTTTGATATCAACGCGATAGGGGGCTAATAACGGGGTTAGCTTTTCTATTCGCTGTGCTAGCTGCACAGGACTTGGAAATTTATTAAAGCCAGCTAAAATAATTCGATTACTATTTTTCTCAGTGCTCACATTAATAAAGTCACCAAATACCGCTTCATAAGTGGCAGATTCATGCTCATAAAGTTTGCTTGATGAAAAGGTATTTGCCGCTACTACGCCACCATCAGCCAGTACACTTTTCACTTCCGCAAAAAACTCTTTAGTAAGTAAATGCTCAGGGATGTAATCACCATTAAATGCATCAAGAATAATCCAGTCATACTTGGCTTGTTGGATTGCTGCGCGTTTAATAAAAATACGCCCATCTTGTACTTTCGAAGTGACTTTATCGTTCTCTTTAAAAGCAAAATAATCACGCGCCACTTTTATAACTGCGGGATCAATTTCAACATTTTCAATCATGGCGTCAGGGTATAGCTCGCTGATCACATTTGATAAGGTGCCGCCGCCAAGCCCGATAATGAGTACATTTTTTGGATTGTCTATCAGTAGTAAACTGGCAAAAGTGAGTTTGGTATAATTAAACACTAGCTTTTGTGGGTTGCTTTTATATATGCAACTTTGACTGCTTTTACGGGCTTTTTCGTCAAACTTTAAACAGCGTAAATCGCCGGTCTCTTCAACTAAAATATTACGATAAAGCGACCGCTCTTGATGGATCACCTTAGCTTGGCTGCTAAACCCAATTAACAGTAAGGTCACGAGCAAATACTTAAACATTGTGTTTCTCCTTGTTAGCTAATTGATTTACGCCAATTGCCAATAAACCTAATAGCCCTAATGTCGTCGCGAAACCCAAAATAATGGTATTCACATCAAACGCTAGCACCATGTAAAACGAGGTAATAATAGTCCCTAAGGCACTGCCTAAGGTGCTGACAAAATACAAGCCGCCAGCAACTTGGCCGCTGTGCTCGCTATCGGTCACTAATAAACGCACAGAGTAAGGCGAAATCATGCCTAAAATAATAGTAGGGACAAAAAACAACGCTGTAGAGGCCAATAACGAGCCATAACGGCTGTCTTCTATGTGAGAAAAAATATACGCCATAATTGGCTGGGCAAATAATGCAATGGGCAGCACCATAATACTGGCAACTAAAAATATTAAACCATATTTGGTTAACGAAGGCTGGCGAATTGAAAGCTTTCCTCCCAATAAATAGCCAAACGATAAGCTGAGCATAAACACAGTAATAATACTGCCCCAAATATGCACACTACTACCAAAAAAAGGCGCTAAAATTCGCCCGCCAAGTAGTTCTATTCCCATAATACTAAAGCCGCTAGTAAAGGCTAAAAAATAAATTAAAGCATTGGTTTTTAAAGTCATGTAATTATCATTTTGTAACTTATTTGAAGCACTATACTAACGTGATGTAAACATAGCCGCCAGTGTAATAATTAATCGAGCCAACATAACTCAAAGCTACTTTTATAAACCAAGACAGTCTCACTTTAGTTATGGGGCAACATAAAGTCAGCCATCAGAGAATAGGGATTAATTTCACTAGCCTGCAAAAGTATTAATGCGCAAATATGATGCATGTTGTTTAGTAACTGTTAACCCCCTTTACAGCCTTTATTAACTTTAAAACCACGACTCTTTTATATCATCTAGGCAAAGGCTCAATGAATAAGTAAAAAAGCAGTAAGGTTAAAACGCTGCACCTACGCGCAGCGTTGATTACCTTTTAAAACTGATAACTTACGCGGGCAGAAAAGTTACGCCCGGGCTGGGTATATTGGCTAAAATCAGCCCCCTGAGATTGCCCTGCAATCAGTTCAAAGGGTACATATTTTTTATCTAGTAGGTTAATTACACCAATATTTAGCTGCCATGTTTGCCATTCATAACTTGCGTATAAATCCACAATACCGTAACCATATCCTTGCGTTGTTTTATCACCACTTGCATCTCGCACTACATCAGACTGTGATTTAGCAAAGCGCCATGCTGCGGTCCAATCAATATCGCCAAGTGCTGTTGTTAATTGTATTGAACCGTTTAATGGACTGATACTGGTTAACGGCTCGTCTGTTTCTTTGTTTTCGCCTTCAACATATGCAATATTTGCCTCAACTAAAACATTATCGCTTACATGCATCAACAAGCTCGCTTCAACACCGCTGATCTGTGTTTCACTAATATTTTGGTATTGGTAAAAAGTTTTATTTACATTCGGTATGAACGTTGGCTCAACACCTGCAATTGCAACATCAATAAAGTCATCATAAGCGGCGTAAAATGCGCTTAAAGTAACGTTGATATCATTACCAGAAAAGCGCATGCCAAGCTCATATGAGTCGCTGCTTTCGGGTGCTAAATCTGCGTTTGGTAATATTTGATAAAATGGTTCAACACCATGGCTTTGATACGCTTGATCATGCGGGGGAATTTTAAAACCACGTACATATTGCCCATACCAAGATAAATTATCATTAACTTGATAAATCATCCCAAGTTTTGGTGAAAACGCAGATTCGGTAATGTCATCAAGCTCAGCATCGCTATAAAGCTCATCATCTTTAGCTGCTAATGAATAATAATCAAAGCGTACACCTGCAATCAAAGACCACGCGCTATTTGCAAATTTAATATTGTCTTGCATAAAAACGCCCACTAAAGAGGTATCAGCGCCAGGAAAAGCTTTTTGTTTTTGATCTGTAAAATCGACTGTTCCATCAGCCAATAAGCGTGTTTTATAACGTGGACGTGTTGTATCGTATATATCTACGTCAGCACCATAAACAAAGTTGTGGGTCGCATCTTGTAAGGCTATTTTTTTATTAAATACAGCCCTTAACCCTAAAATATCTTGTTCAAAGCCATAGTCGTTGTAATCGGTATGCGCTGCTGTAGCACTAATTTGATCACTTTGCTGCTCATAACGACTAAACGATACTTGCCAATGCCATTGATCAAACGCTGCTGTGGCCGCTTTTGAGTCGTAATCCAGTGCTAGCGACCAATTAATATTTTCGTCTTTAGTTTCTTGGCTCGCTTTGGTGATTACTTGTTCAGTAGTTTGATTAAAATAATCTAAGGTGTATTTTAACGTGCGCTTTTCATCAAGTTGCTGCTCTAGTTTAACCAATAACGAATCTGATTTAGCATCATAACCAGGTAGGTTTTCAGTAAAGTTTTGTACTTCTTCGCTATCTCGGTGGCTATAAACGGCACTAACACCTAAATCTCCCAAATTTTTAGCCGCAGTAATATCTACCGACATTTGATTACTCTGATCTTGATATCCAAGCGCCACTTGAGCAAAACTATTTTCGTTTAATAAATAATCGCTCGGATCTTTAGTGGTGATAACCACAATACCACCCAGTGCATCTGAACCATACAATGAAGACGCGGCTCCCTTGGCGACTTCAACTTGCTTTATCCCAGCGACATCAAAATAGCTACGACCAACCAAATAGCCGTCTCCGCCAGCATAACCATCGTTAGTTCGACGGCCATCTTTAATAAACACCACGCGGTTACCACCGACTCCTCTAATTGAAAGCGTTTGAGCCGCAGAGCCACTGCCCGTGCTTGATATACTGGGGTCATAACGAAACATTGTTTGTAAATCAACAGCCAATTTACGTTCTATGTCTTGCTCTGTAATCACAGTTACAGAGCCTGTTACGTCTTCAAGTTTTTGTTCAAACCGAGAACCGCTGACAACAATATGCTCACCAATTATCTCCTCGGCAATGGCAGAGCCCGAACCAAGTAGTAACGTTGCTAAAGCAGTAAGTTGAAAAGAAGGAAAATTCACATTAACTCCAAATGATAATTGTTGTTATTTAGTAGGGGAGGGATGTTACAACTAACTAAAAACAAGATCAATTATTTATGATAATCATTTTCATTTGCATTTAGTTGAGTATAATAATCGAAAATAATGATTGGAGTTTTTTTATGAGATACCTTTTTATATTGATTTTATTGACTGTTCACCCCCTAAGCGCGCAGGAGCGTATAGTGAGTGCTGGCGGTACATTAACTGAAATTATTTTTGCCTTAGATAAGCAAGATACCCTTGTCGCGGTGGATCAATCGAGCCTATATCCAAAACAAGCGATACAGCTCGATCAAATTGGTTATTACCGTGATTTAGCCGCAGAAGGTGTACTTTCGGTGCGCCCAACTAAACTCTTAGCACTTGAAGGAGCAGGACGAGCACAAGCGCTTGCACAAATAGAAGCCACTGGTGTAGAGCTTATCCACTATAAAAAACCCAACTCAATTAATGACTTACTAAATCTTGTTAAACGCCTTGGTAAAGACTTAAATGCGAACGACAAAGCCCAAGTCCTCGTAGCCCAAATAAAAAATTCATTGCCTCCAAAAGCGAGCAACGAAACACACAGCGCTTTATTTTTACTCTCAGCTAATGAGCGCGGGCTTGTTGCTGCGGGCACAGACACGGTTGCTGACTTATTACTTGATTATGCTGGAGTCACTAATTTAGGCGCTACACACAAAGGTTTTAAAGTAATAAACAACGAAGTACTTGCCGTAAAACAGCCCGATTTTTTAATCGCACCAGCCCATGTTGTTTATAGCCTTGGCGGTAAAGAGGCTTTTTGTAATCAACCAACACTGCGCTTATTAACAGCTGCAAAGCAGTGCCGATTATTGGTGATGGATAGCCTGCTATCACTGGGAATGTCGCCGCGCATAGCCACCGGTATTAAAGAATTAAGCGACTATAAAGCTACCTTATGAACACATTAACTTTGAGCCGTTTTAAGCCTGTTTCTATAACTGCAAACCAAAAGTGGATGCTGCTAATTACTGTGTGTATTTTTGCTCTAGCACTACTGAGCATAGGATATGGCCCCGCAGGCTGGGATTGGCGTTTAGCCATCGCATGGATTGCCCCAGAGTATTTTAATCAATTTGATGCGCTACAAATCAATGTGGTCACGCAAATACGTCTACCTCGATTTGTACTAGCTGTATTGGTTGGCTTAGTGCTTGCCCAAACTGGCGCTGCAACGCAAGCTTTGTGTCGTAATCCTTTGGCTGATCCATCAATTATTGGTATTAGCGCAGGCGCAGCCATGGTCGCGGTCGGCTTTATAGCATTTAGCGCCCAGTTTAATTTTAATGCTCAATACTATTTACCTTATGCCGCATTTTTAGGGGCATTGTTAGTGACCTCTTTAGTGTATTTAATTGCTAAGCAGCATAGGCAGGTCAATATAACCACACTAATTTTAGTGGGGGTTGCGATCAATTCTTTATCCTTTGCTGTTATTGGCTTATTAAGCTATTTCGCTGACGATAGTGCGCTTAGATTAATTAACTACTGGACGATGGGCTCATTAGGTGGTGCCAATTGGGATGCCATAACTCAAGCAACACCATTATTGCTACTGAGTATTCTTGGTCTGTGGCGACTCAAAGAACCGATGAACTTACTATTGATTGGCGAGTCTCAAGCACAGTATTTAGGTGTCAACACAGACAAGCTTAAACTGTATGTAATTATACTCGTGGCATTAGGTGTTGGTGCCGTTGTAGCACTTACTGGCTTGATAGGTTTTGTTGGCTTAGTTGTGCCACACATTGCCCGTTTAATGGTTGGCCCGCATTTACGTAAAATGTTACCGCTGTGCATGTTATTAGGCGTTGTTGTGCTGCTGCTTTCTGACTGGTTAGCACGTTTAGTTGTTATGCCTGCAGAGTTACCCATTGGTATTATTACCGCGCTACTTGGCGCACCTTTGTTTATTTATCTGATCATTAAAACTAAGCGAGGGTAATGATGATTACTTTTAATAACCTAAGTGTTGGTTTTGGCAATCACAGTGTTTTAAAAAACATAAGTGGGCACATTGCAAAAGCTCAACTAGTAGCACTGATAGGCGAAAATGGCGCAGGAAAATCAACACTGCTGCATGCTTTAGCCGGGCATTATGACTTTAAAGGCGAAGTACGGTTTAACAATTATCCTCTGAGTACATTGTCTCAAGCACACTTAGCCACTCAACGAGCAGTAATGATGCAAAGCAATCTTGTTGGCTTTGATTTTAGTGTATTTGAGCTCATTGCAATGGGACGCTACCCCTATGCCGAGTCTCTTAAAATGCAAGCTGAAAAAGTCCACAAGTATGCCGCACTCATGGACTTAACCCAGTACTTATCCCGCCGTGTCAGTAAGCTTTCAGGCGGTGAGCAACAGCGCGTTCATATGGCGCGTACTTTGGCTCAATTAGATGCTTTTTCTACTCATACCAAGCCTAAATTGATGCTGCTTGATGAACCTACATCAGCACTAGATATGCGCCATCAACATGCTCTATTGAGTTGTGTTAAAGCATTTGTAGAGCAGGGTAACAGTGCCATTATAGCTATTCACGATTTAAATTTGGCCAGCCTTTACGCAACCGACGCTATTTTATTACACGATCAAAAAGTACTCGATAGCGGGCCAATAAACACAGTACTTACAGAATCTAATTTACAACAAATGTACGCCATGAAACTGCATGTTAATTCTCATCCATATAACAATGCACCCATGGTTTTTTCTCAACGTCAGGAGTTTTCATGAGAGAGCAAGCATTAAGCGATGCACAAAAGCTGGTTTTTAAAACCCATGCTGGTGTTATGTCGACTATTTCTTACAACTTAAGAGGTTATCCGTTTGGTTCGGTAACCCCTTATATGTGTGATGAACAAGGCCGCATCTACTTTTTTATTAGCGATATAGCCCAACACACTAAAAACTTAAAGCACGATTCTCGTATGAGCTTAACTATTTTTGATGCCGCTGACCGTGGCGACCAAAACGAGCATGGCCGAGTCACATTGGTGGGCGATGGTTGTGAAGTTGCAGGCCCTCAGGCCGAAATACTGCTTAACAAATACATAGCGTTATACCCAGAAGCTGACAGTTATCGGAACGCCCACGACTTTAAATTATGGCAATTAGATGTTGTGCGAGTTCGCTTTATTGGCGGTTTTGGGAAAATATTTTGGCTTGAAAAAGATGAGTGGCAAAGCGCTGCTAAAAGCTGGGACGAAGATCAAGAACAAAGCATGATCACCCACATGAATGAAGATCATCAAAATGCAATGGCTCTAATATTAGCTCAGCATTATTGCGTATCAGATAATGCACCGGTTATGAGTGGCATACTGCCACAGGGGTTTTATATTCAAAGCCAACAACGTAATTATTTTATTAGCTTTGAAAACGTGTGCGAGACACCACAAGCAGTGCGAAAAGCGCTTGTTGCCTTAACCACAAATGCTCGCAATAGCATAGAAGAGCCAGCATAAGAAAACAGATAAATCACATGTGTGGTTATAACGCTTAGCACTACTAACCCAGTAGTGCATTTTCGATATCAGAGGCCGCAGTAACTAAGCTGCGGCTGTTACAATTTAACACTGATGCCAATTAATTTAGTATGCACCTGCGCTGTAAATAAGCTCATAACTGTGGCTGTAAATCTCGAGAATGTTACCAAACGGGTCTTCCATGTAGATCATGCGATACGGTTTTTCACCTGGGTAGTAGTAACGGGGTGCTTCCATACGCTTTTTACCGCCAGCTTCAACAATACGCTCAGCAAGGCCTTCTACATCTGGATCTTGAACACAAAAATGGAATATACCGGTTTTCCAGTATTCAAAGTTGTCAGCTGGGTTTTCTTGATTTTTAAACTCAAAAATTTCTACACCAATACGATCACCTGTTGAAAGGTGCGCTATTTTAAATTTTTCCCATTGTTCACCAAATACTTCAGTACACATTTCGCCTATTGGGCTTTTGTCTTCGGTAATTAAAGTCGGCTCCATAATGGTGTACCAACCCATTACTTTGGTGTAAAACTCAACGGCTTTTTCAACATCGGGGACCGAAATTCCAATGTGCGAAAAACTACGTGGATAGGTATGACTCATAATAATGCTCCTGTTTAACTATGCTTAGTTGATGGAGTTAGTTTACGAACCGACCTGTATTAAGTAAAATTATCATTAATCATCATTTTGAGTACGTTTTATAATGATAAATTCTACATGGTTACATACCTTTTGCACCTTAGTGGAAGTAAATCACTTTACCCAAACTGCAGAACGCCTTTATATGACCCAGTCAGGCGTAAGCCAACACATTAAAAAGTTAGAGCAGCAGGTTAATTGCGCATTGCTTGAACGCCATGGCAAGCAGTTTACCCTTACCGCACAAGGGCAAGGCTTATATCAAAAAGGAAGTCAGTTACTAAAAGAGTGGCAGTTTTTAGAGCAACAACTGCATGACGACTCACCCTACAGTGGCAATATAAAGATTCAATCACCAGGCAGTTGCGGGCTTAAGTTTTATAATCAATTACTTGATTTACAAGGGCAACATAAAGCACTCACTATTGATTATCGCTTTGCCCCAAACGAAAGCGTGGAACAGGCCGTTGCTAATCACAATGCTGATATTGGTTTTTTAACTCAAGCCCCAACACTCAGCGAGGTTACCAGCCATAAAATCGGCCAAGATGCACTATTATTAATTACACCAACCGGTTACCAAACTCCAAGCTGGCAAAACTTATGCGAACTTGGCTTCATTGCTCACCCTGATGCAAAACATCATGCGCAATTATTGTTAAGCGAAAACTACGCGGAATTTGAACACCTTGATCAAATAAAGCGCTCTGGTTTTTCAAACCAAATTAATTTAATTCTTGAACCTGTCAGCCTTGGTCTAGGTTTTACTGTGCTACCGGCACATGCTGTGAGTGCATTTAGTAAACCACAGTTGATTAACGTCCATCCATTACAGCACCCGATCAGCGAATCTATTTATGTGTGTTATCACCGTAATCGGCCTTTGGCAAAACGAATGAGTAAAGTGCTCGAGGTGATCAAAGCTGGGCTGTAACTGTTTGCAAAAAAGTGAAGTCGTTGCAACAAAAGGTTTAGGGCGTGTTGACCTTTCGTGATTAATTTTACAGCAGTATGTTTGGTATTTAGGCAAGGCAGAGCCTATGTAGTGTGGTTGTTCCCCATAAATAGGCGATAACGCAGTATAAATTCCAAACATGCGCTGCCCAAAGGGTTCTTCCTAGGGGCGATT
>NZ_JACJEQ010000022.1:0-65514 GCF_014164125.1 Pseudoalteromonas sp. SG44-8
TCATCTCCCAACACATCTGGTCAGACCATTGTGTTTTTTTATAAAACTCCTTCCTAAACACTGGCTTTATCTCATACTGTTTGATCTTTGTGCAAAATACGTTAGGGTGTTTTTTAAGGTGCGTCGCAGCGAAATTGACAGCAAACTTGCTTTTTGATAACGTATGGCTCAAATTTGGTATGACCAATTTACCTTTTGGTCTAGTCTCTGGGCACAAACTTGGATTTTTCAGGTTACATTTCCACTACAATGCGGACGTTGATTAATGTCTTTAAAGATTAAAGCAGCAAAACTATCGGATGTTATTTTACAGCAACTTGAGAACATGATTCTTGAGGGCTCATTAGCACCGGGTGAGAAACTGCCGCCAGAGCGTGAATTAGCCAAACAATTTGAAGTGTCTCGCCCTTCATTACGTGAAGCCATTCAAAAGCTAGAGGCAAAAGGCTTAGTAACGCGACGTCAAGGTGGCGGGACGTTTGTAAAAAATCAGCTAGAAGAAGGGCTCACTGATCCGTTATTTGACTTGATCAGTAAACATCCTGAATCACAGTTTGATTTATTAGAGTTTCGTCATGCTCTCGAAGGGATTGCAGCTTATTATGCTGCGCTTCGTGGTACTAGCACTGACTTTGCTAAAGTTAAGCAAAGCTTTGAATGCATTGCATTAGCTAATGATGATTTACTACAAAAAGCCAAAGCAATTAACGCGTTTCACTTTAGTGTGGCAGAAGCCTCGCATAATGTGGTGTTACTGCATTTAGTACGCGGTATGCGGGCATTGCTTGAGCAAAATGTTTTACAAAATTTAACGGTATTGTTAGAGAAGCCGCATATTAGTTCGCGCTTAGCTGAGCACCGCCGTTTATTGATGGATGCAGTGATTGAAGGGAATCCAGAGCAGGCGCGACTTGCCAGTAATGCTCACTTAGCTTTCATTGAAGAAGCGTTATTGGAAGCAGGTAAAGAGCATTCACGAATTGAGCGTAGTTTAAGACGCACAAAGCAAAATTAAGTAACAAAAAACTAAGTTAAAGATAAATAATTTAAGCAAGTGCTGTATATGGCAACACGATTACCACAGTGCTAATTAAGAACATTCGTATTTTAAACATAAGGAAACCTCCATATGTCTGAAGTCAATAAAATTGACGTAGACGCGCTAGAAACACAAGAGTGGTTACAAGCTCTTGAATCAGTTGTGCGTGAAGAAGGTGTTGAACGTGCTCAGTTTTTACTTGAGCAAGTATTAGAGCAAGCCCGTTTAGACGGTGTTGATATGCCAACAGGTATCAACACAAACTACGTTAATACGATCCCGGTAGATCAAGAACCTGCTTACCCAGGGGACGTAAACCTTGAGCGCCGTATTCGTTCTATTATTCGTTGGAACGCAATCATGATTGTATTGCGTGCTTCGAAAAAAGACCTCGACCTAGGCGGCCATATGGCGTCTTACCAGTCATCAGCGGCCTTTTATGAAGTATGTTTTAACCATTTCTTCAAAGCCCCAAATGATGTAGACGGCGGTGACTTAGTTTATTATCAAGGTCACATTTCTCCGGGTATTTATGCACGTGCATTTGTTGAAGGTCGTTTATCTGCTGCGCAGCTTGATAACTTCCGTCAAGAAGTTGATGGCGAAGGTTTACCATCTTACCCACACCCTAAATTAATGCCTGAATTCTGGCAGTTCCCTACGGTATCTATGGGTCTTGGTCCTATCGCATCTATTTACCAAGCGCGCTTCTTAAAGTACCTAGATGGTCGTGGTTTAAAAGACACTAAAAACCAACGTGTATACGCGTTTTTAGGCGATGGCGAAATGGATGAGCCAGAATCGCGTGGCGCTATTTCTTTTGCTGCCCGTGAAAAACTAGACAACCTTTGTTACTTAATTAACTGTAACTTACAGCGCCTAGATGGCCCAGTAATGGGTAATGGTAAAATCATTCAAGAGCTTGAAGGTCTATTCAAAGGCGCTGGCTGGAATGTGATCAAGCTAGTGTGGGGCAGCGGCTGGGATATCCTACTAGCTAAAGACACCACAGGTAAGTTATTGCAATTGATGAACGAAACAGTCGATGGCGATTACCAAACTTATAAAGCTAAAAATGGCGCGTACGTACGTGAGCATTTCTTTGGTCGTTACCCTGAAACAGCAGCACTTGTTGCTGATATGACAGATGACGAAATCTTCGCGCTTAAGCGTGGTGGTCATGAGCCATCAAAATTATTCGCTGCATTCAAAAAAGCAGAAGAGACCAAAGGTCGCCCAACAGTTATCCTAGCTAAAACTGTAAAAGGTTACGGCATGGGTGAAGCGGCTGAAGGTAAGAATATTGCTCACCAAGTGAAAAAAATGGACATGTCACACGTTGCCCATTTACGTTCACGTTTAGGTCTTGATGATTTAGTATCTGAAGAGCAACTTGCAGAACTTCCTTATTTAACACTTGAAGAAGGTTCGGCTGAGCACAAGTACTTACATGCTCGCCGTGATGCACTTAAAGGTTATACGCCAAAACGTATTCCTAACTTTACTGAAAAGTTAGTACTGCCAGAAGTAGAAGCATTTAAGCCATTACTTGAAGAGCAAAAGCGTGATATCTCTACCACTATGGGCTTTGTTCGTGCACTTAATATCTTATTGAAAGATAAAGGTATTGGTAAAAACATTGTACCAATTATTGCCGATGAAGCGCGTACGTTTGGTATGGAAGGTTTATTCCGTCAAATCGGTATTTATAACCCGCATGGCCAAAACTATACGCCGCAAGACCGTGATATCGTTTCTTACTACAAAGAAGCAACATCGGGTCAAGTATTGCAAGAAGGTATCAACGAGTTAGGTGCAATGTCATCGTGGGTTGCTGCGGCAACATCATACAGCACTAACGATTTACCAATGATCCCATTCTATATCTACTATTCAATGTTCGGTTTCCAACGTGTTGGCGACATGGCATGGATGGCGGGTGACCAACAAGCACGTGGTTTCTTATTAGGTGCTACTGCTGGTCGTACAACATTAAACGGTGAAGGTCTGCAGCACGAAGATGGTCACAGCCATATTCTTGCTAACACAGTACCTAACTGTATCTCTTACGATCCAACATACGCTTACGAAGTAGCGGTTATTGTTCAAGATGGTATTCGTCGTATGTACGGTGAAGATCAAGAAAATATTTACTACTACCTAACGCTTATGAACGAAAACTATGCACAACCTGCTATGCCAGAAGGTGCTGAAGAAGGTATTCGTAAAGGTATCTACAAGCTAGAAAGCTACGCAGGCAAAAAAGCCAACGTACAGCTATTAAGCTCAGGTACTATCATGACTGAAGTGCGTAAAGCAGCCGCGATTTTAAGTGATGATTACGGTATTGCATCTGATGTGTATTCAGTAACGTCGTTCAACGAATTAACTCGTGAAGGGCAAGATGTTGAGCGTTTCAATATGCTTAACCCTGAAAGCGAACAGAAGACTGCCTACATCACCAGTGTACTGAATGACTCAGTGACTGTTGCCGCAACGGATTACATGAAAAACTACGCAGAACAAGCGCGTTCATTCATTCCAAGCAGCAACTACAAAGTATTAGGTACCGATGGTTACGGTCGTTCTGATAGCCGTGAAAACCTTCGTCGTCACTTTGAAGTTAACGCCAGCTACGTAGTAGTTGCGACGTTATCTGAACTTGCTAAACGTGGTGAAGTTGAGAAGTCAGTTGTGGTTGAAGCACTTAAAAAGTTCAACATCGACACTAACAAACTTAATCCACTGTACGCATAAGAGGTTTGCAATGAGTATTGAAATTAAAGTACCAGATATCGGTGGCGATGAAGTCGAAGTAACCGAAATTCTAGTGAGCGTTGGTGACAAAGTTGACGTTGACCAATCATTACTAACTGTTGAGGGTGATAAAGCCTCAATGGAAGTACCTGCGGCACAAGCCGGTACTGTAAAAGAAATCAAAGTAAACGTGGGCGACACGGTTACTACGGGTTCTTTAGTATTCTTGTTTGAAGGTGAAGAGCAAGCATCTAGCGAAGCGCCTGCAGAACCAGCAAAATCTGAAGCTGCAGCACCTGCTGCGTCTTCAGGTTCAACAACTAAAGAAGTCACGGTACCAGATATCGGCGATGATGAAGTTGAAGTAACGGAAATCATGGTTGCTGTTGGCGACACCGTTGAAGAAGAGCAATCTATCTTAAACGTTGAAGGCGACAAAGCGGCAATGGAAGTACCAGCGCCGTTTGCAGGTACTGTTAAAGAAATTAAAGTTGCCGCTGGCGATAAAGTAAAAACAGGCTCTTTAGTGTTTGTTTTTGAAGTGGCTGGTAGTGAGCCTGCAGCTGCGAAAGCAGAAACAGCGCCAGCTCAAGAGTCTGCGCCGGCACAAAGTTCAGCGCCAAGCAGTAAAGAAGTAAACGTGCCTGATATCGGCGGTGATGAGGTTGAAGTCACTGAAGTGATGGTTGCAGTAGGCGATAAGGTTACTGAAGATCAGTCAATCTTAAACGTTGAAGGCGACAAAGCGGCAATGGAAGTACCAGCACCGTTTGCCGGTACTGTTAAAGAGATTAAAGTTGCTGCGGGCGATAAAGTATCGACCGGTTCACTTATCTTTGTATTTGAAGTGCAAGGCAGTGCACCTGCAGCTACCGCTGAAAAAGCGGCTTCTGAATCTGCACCAGCAGCGAAAGCAGAATCAGCTCCAGCTGCACAAGCAGCGCCTGCAAAAGCGAGCAATGAAAGTTTTGAAAACAATAGTGCGTATGCTCATGCATCGCCAGTTGTTCGCCGCTTAGCCCGTGAGTTTGGTATTAACCTTGCGAACGTAAAAGGCTCAGGTCGTAAAAATCGCGTTGTGAAAGAAGACGTGCAAGACTATGTGAAGAACTTAGTTAAGCAAGTTGAATCAGGCCAATTAGCGACAGCTTCTGGCAATACTGGTGGTAGTGAACTTGGTTTGATTCCATGGCCAAAAGTTGATTTTGCTAAATTTGGTGAAATCGAAGAGAAAAAACTATCTCGTATTCAAAAGCTATCGGGTAAAAACTTACACCGTAACTGGGTGCAAATCCCGCATGTTACGCAGTTTGATGAAGCTGATATCACAACTCTTGAAGAGTTCCGTAAAGAGCAAAATGCCCTTAGCGAGAAGAAAAAGCTAGGTGTTAAAATCACCCCGCTGGTATTTGTAATGAAAGCAGCAGCGAAAGCACTTGCTGAGTTCCCTACATTTAACTCATCACTATCTAACGACGGTGAAAGCTTAATTCTTAAGAAGTACATCAATATAGGTGTTGCTGTTGATACGCCAAACGGTTTGGTTGTGCCAGTATTTAAAGATGTTGATAAGAAAGGCATCATTGAATTATCGCGTGAATTAATGGAAGTATCTGTTAAAGCGCGTGACGGTAAACTTACCTCGTCTGATATGCAAGGTGGCTGTTTTACAATTTCAAGCCTTGGTGGTATTGGCGGTACAGCCTTTACACCAATCGTAAATGCCCCAGAAGTTGCTATTTTAGGTGTCTCTAAATCAGAAATTAAACCTAAGTGGAATGGCAAAGAGTTTGAACCAAAACTAATGGTTCCACTTTCTATGTCTTACGACCATAGGGTGATTGACGGTGCACTAGCTGCACGCTTTACTGTAACTTTAGCAAGTTACATGAGCGATATTCGCCAATTAGTAATGTAAGCAATTGCTGCATGTAGCGAAATAAATAGAATCAAATCCCAGCCAGTTGTTTTTTGCTGGGATTTTTACCATTTGCAATGATACAATCTTTGTATATCTTGCATAAATTTTTGATCTGCTCTCCCTTTCTGCCTTGCAGAAACATGGCAGTTAAACTTTAGGGCAGTGTCCCGTTCAAACAATTAAGGTAAAAGCATGAGCAACGAATTAAAAACTCAAGTTGTTGTACTAGGCGGTGGTCCTGGTGGTTATTCTGCGGCTTTCCGTGCTGCTGACTTGGGCTTAGAAGTAACAGTAGTAGAATCTCGCGACACATTAGGCGGTGTATGTCTTAATGTTGGTTGTATTCCTTCGAAAGCACTTTTACACGTAGCTAAAGTAATTGATGATGCAGCAGAAATGTCATCTCATGGTGTTACTTTTGGCGCACCACAAATTGATTTAGATAAAATTCGTTCGTGGAAAGAGTCAGTTGTTAGCCAACTTACTGGTGGCCTAGACGGCATGGCTAAAATGCGTAAAGTTAAAGTGGTTTACGGTTACGGTAAATTCACAGGTAGCAACACGCTTGATGTTGAAGGCGCTGACGGTAAAACAACAATTACTTTTGATAACGCTATCATTGCTGCTGGTTCTAAACCTGTAAACTTACCTTTCATTCCTGAAGATGACCGCGTAATTGATTCAACCGGTGCATTAGAGCTTAAAGACATCCCTGAAAAGCTATTAGTATTAGGTGGTGGTATTATTGGTCTTGAAATGGGTACTGTGTATCGCGCACTAGGTTCTGCAATCGACGTGGTTGAATTTGCTGACCAACTAGTACCAGCTGCTGATAAAGACATCATCAAGATTTACCAAAAATACGTAAGTGATAAATTTAACGTTATGCTATCAACTAAAGTTGTTGGCGTAGAAGCGAAAGATGACGGCTTATACGTTACATTTGAAGGTAAAAACGCACCAGCTGAACCAGTACGTTATGACAAAGTATTAGTTGCTGTTGGTCGTACACCAAACGGTAACTTATTAGATGCTGACAAAGCGGGTGTTAATGTTGATGAGCGTGGCTTCATTAATGTTGATAAGCAACTTAAAACTAACGTTGACCACATCTTCGCGATTGGTGACTTAGTTGGCCAACCTATGCTTGCGCACAAAGCGGTTCATGAAGGTCACGTTGCTGCTGAAGTTATCTCTGGTCAAAAACATTACTTTGATCCGAAATGTATTCCTTCAATTGCCTATACTGACCCAGAAATCGCTTGGGTTGGCGTAACTGAGAAAGAAGCAAAAGAGCAAGGCTTAAGCATCGAAACAGCTGTATTCCCATGGGCTGCATCAGGTCGTGCAATTGCATCTTCTCGTACTGAAGGTTCTACTAAACTGATCTTTGATAAAGAAAGTGGCCGTATTATCGGTGGTGCTATGATTGGTATTAACGCAGGTGAAATGCTGGGCGAAATCGGTCTAGGTATCGAAATGGGCGCTGACGGTGAAGATTTAGCATTAACTATTCATGCTCACCCAACATTGAACGAATCAATCGGCCTTGCAGCTGAAATATTCGAAGGTTCAATCACTGATTTACCAAACAAAAAAGCAGTTAAAAAGAAGAAGTAAGTTCTTTTAGTTAATTGTTTAAAAACCCAAGCCTCGGCTTGGGTTTTTTGTTTTTAATGGTCATAAGTTGATTAATATGACCCTTTAAAATTTACGGCTTATTGCTAAGTCCTGTTTACCTCGCTCCTACCCCTTTATGCTCAGCTTGCGCAAGTTGTATATATTTACGCTCTACTAGTTGTGATAGCGGCACGAGTTCAAAACCTTGTTGTTCAAGTTCGGGTAGCATGCGCTGTAAGAATTCAATGGTTTCAGGGTAAGGGTGGGCAATCGCGATGGCGAAGTTATAACGTTCGGCTTTATACTTTAGTTCGTTGAGGCGAAATTGTAACTGTTTCTCATTGGGAATATTATCTAAAAACACATGGCGGCCGACATTTTCAACGCCATATAAGTTGGCAACATTTTGCGCTTGGCTTAAGCCTGTAGTGCGGCTATCTAAAAAGTACAGGTTGCGCTTTTTCAGCACTTCCATAGTCCATTTCATGGGCAGGCTTTCTTGAGTAAGTGCTGAGCCCATATGATTATTTACACCTTTGACCTGCGGTAAGGTTGCAAGCGCATTGCCGAGGGTGATTTGTAATTGTTCTTTACTCATATTGCTGGTGAGTGCGCCGGGGCCAAGTGCTTTGCTGCTGTCGAGTGCTTGCATGGGAATATGCAGCAGTAATTCTTTATTCGACTTACTGGCTAGGCGCGCAAAAACTTGCGAATACGGGGTATGAGGCAAAATCGAGAACGATATTTTACCTGGTAAATTTAGGATTTCGAGGTCGCGTTGATGATTGCCAATATCATCAATCACAATCGCTATTTGCTTATTTGCGGCAAGCGTAGGCAAGCTAAAAAAAAGCCAGAACAACCAAGTTAATTTTTTCACGTTTATAATTTTTATTATCTTTTTTATAGTGAGCTAAAAGCTTTATTTCATAGTTAATAGCTGCTGTGCTTTTAATAACAGTGGATCAGCTGAGTCTTTGCGTGACCATGGCCGATCGTCATTTCCTTGTTCGTTTTTTATTATAACTACTTTATCAATTTGCGAAAGGGTTGATTGATTAATCGCCACATCGGGGGTGACTCCAATCCCCTCAATAGATTGACCCGATGGGGTAAAGTATTTTGCAGTGGTTAATTTTAGTGCTGTATTACCATTGCCTAATGGGATCAAAGATTGCACCGATCCTTTGCCAAATGATTGGCTGCCAATTAGTGTGGCACGGTGATTGTCTTTAAGTGCAGCGGCTAAAATCTCTGCTGCTGAGGCCGAGTTTTCATTAATAAGTACGACGATTGGCGCACCATTTAAAATATCACCTTTTTTGGCGCGAAAGTGCTGGTTTGCATCATAAAAGCGACCTTTGGTGGTGACTATGGTGCCACTTTGTAAAAATAGATCCGATACCGCTACAGCACTTTGTAATGTGCCGCCTGGATTGTCGCGTAAATCGAGCACTAAGCCTGTAAGTGGATTACCGTAATGGCTTTGCAGTGCTGTTATTTGCCGCGCAACATCATGCAAGGTGTGATTGGTAAAGCTATTTATTGCCAAATAACCAATACCAAACTCTGATAATGAACTGGTGACACTCTCTAAGTTAATTTCTGATCTAGTCAGGGTAAAATAAATGGCTTGTGGTGAATTACTTCGTTCAACCGTTAAAGTAACCGTTGCTGTGTCACTAGCTTTAATCATTTGCGCAACTTGATTGATGTCTTTATGTGCGACTGTTTGCTGATTAACGGCAAGTAGCACATCATTTATTTGTACTCCGGCAATGGCTGCGGGAGAGTCTTTAATTGTGTTTACAATAATAATTTTTTGTTGTTGCTGTTTTATTTCAATCCCAAGGCCTGTGTAGCGGCCATTAGTGCTGCTAAATAGCGCTTCTAACTCGTGTTCATTAAGGTACTTAGAGTAAGGGTCTAGCTGTGCGAGCAGGGCTTCAAATTGTTGACTGCTTTCAAAACTTTGTTGCAAAGCTAAGTCTTCAACATAATAGGCATGGATATTAAAGAGGATTTCGTTTTTTTGTTGGCTTTTTAAATCGCCCACCGAGGTCACTGCAAAGCTATTAAAACTCAGGCACAAAAAAACGCTAACGAGTAATAAATAGCTTATTAGGATGCGATTAAAAGCAGAGTATTGTAACTGCTGTATTTGTAATTGTGTATTTAGCATCAGCTGCTCCCAGTGGGGTGCAGCTGTTTAATCAATTAAATGCGTCTGCACCATGTTACAGGATTTACTGCGCGTCCTTTGTGGCGTATTTCAAAGTATAGACCAGAATTTGCTTGTCCGCCGCTTTGACCAACTAAAGCGATAATATCGCCTTGGCGTACTATATCACCTACGTCTTTTAGTAAGGTTTGAGTATGGCCGTATAAACTCATAAAGCCTTCACCGTGGTCAATAACAATAACCCAGCCGTAGCCTTTTAACCAATCAGCAAACACGACTTGACCGTTGTGGACGCTATGCACATTATTGCCTTCATTAGCGCCAATTAATACGCCTTTCCAGTCAATACCACCGTGCTTATGTTGGCCGAAGCTGTGCTCAATTTTACCTTTTGTTGGCCAGTTTAATTTACCTTTACTGGCTGATAGGCCCAGTAACTCAACCTTTTTAGTTTTTTCTTTTTCAAGTTCTTGCAAGGTAGCTACTAGGGTTTTTTCATTATCTTTTAAGTAATCAATTGAGTTTTTGGTTGAGCTAAGCTTGGTTTTTAATTCACTGATGTTGGCTTTTCGTTGTTGTTGCGCTGCAATGAGTGCTTGATGACGATTGGCTTGCTCTTTATGGAGCACAACTAAGTGTTGTTTGGTTTTTTCAAGTTCAGTTTGTACATCCGCTATTTCAATCAGGAGTGCTTTTAGCTCATCAATTTGCTCAATGCGCGCTTTGTTGAGGTAATTATAATAACTTAATGTGCGTTCAACCTGTGCGGTATTTTCTTGATTCAATAGCATTTTAGAGTAGTCATGTCCGCCAGACATATAGGCACTTTTAATTTGTGCGGCGAGTGCATGTTGCTGCTCTAGGCGTTTTTCCTCAAGTGCTTCAGCTTGCTGCTGTTGCTGTTGTTGTTGTTTTTCAGTATCGCGAATTGATTGCTCGGCAATATTTAGTGCCTTAGCGTTTTTTGCGATCTCGAGTTCGTGCTGTTGCAGGTTCTTTTGCGATTTTTCGATGTCTTTACGCTGGGCGGCAAGTTCAGCTTGGCTTTGCTTTAACGCCGTTTGGATTTCGCTGAGATCTTTTTTAGTACGATCTTCATTAGCGACGGCAGGCGCCGTCACTAATAAAGTGAGTATTAACGCAGTAACAACGAGCGTACTAAAAATTAATGGGTTAATACTTTTGTTCATGGTTTATTTCAATGTCATGATTGGTGTGCCAGTCATCTCGCTTGGTTGTTCCATGCCCATTAAGTGCAACATGGTTGGCGCAACATCACTGAGCGCTTTGCCTTCGCTTGGTGTTGCATCACGACCAACATAAATGAAATGAACAGGTTCACTGGTGTGTGCTGTATGCGCTTGGCCAGTTTTAAGGTTAGCCATTTGTTCAGCATTACCGTGATCAGCTGTAATTAATGCTTCACCACCAAATTCTTCAAGGGCAGCAACAACACGACCAATACAATGATCGACTGCTTCACAGGCTTTTACTGCGGCTTCAAATACACCTGAGTGACCGACCATATCGCCATTTGGATAGTTACAAATAATTGCATCGTATTTACCGCTTTTAATCGCTTCGACGAGTTTATCGGTGAGCATTTCTGAATTCATTTCAGGTTGTAAATCGTAGGTCGCAACTTGTGGTGATGGGATCAGCTCGCGGGTTTCACCTTCAAATTCATCTTCACGTCCGCCACTGAAGAAAAACGTCACATGTGCATATTTTTCAGTTTCAGAAATACGTAGCTGTGTTTTATGGTGTTTTTCAAACCATTCACCCAATACATTAGTCAAAGGGACTGTGGCAAAGGCTGCTGGTGCGTCGATGTCTGCTGCGTATTCGGTCAACATAACAAAGCCGCTTAGTGCGGGGGCTTTTTTCTTGGCGAAACCGTCAAAGTCTTTATCAACAAATGCGCGGGTCATCTCACGAGCACGATCGGCTCTAAAGTTTAAGAAAATAACCGTATCGCCGTCATTAATTTGTACTGCGTCTTGGCCTTGTGCTGCTATGGTAGTTGCAGCAACAAACTCATCGTTTTCATCACGTTCGTAAGCCGCAGCTAATGCATCAACACCATTTTCGTAGCTATGTTGCGCAATACCACTGACCATTAGATCATAAGCTTGCTCTACTCGGTTCCAGCGATTATCGCGGTCCATTGCATAGTAGCGGCCAATGATCGATGCTAAGCGACCACAATTTAATTTGCTAAATAGCGCTTCAATACGTTCAATTGACGTTTTTGCGCTACGTGGTGGAGTGTCTCGGCCATCTAAAAATGCATGAAAGTACACTTCTTTAGCGCCGCGCGCTGCAGCTAATTCAATTGCAGCTACAATATGGTCTTCATGACTATGCACACCACCTGGGCTTAATAAGCCCATTAAATGCACTGCTTTAGCAGCATTCACTGCTTTATCAATGTTTTCAACTAGTGTTGGGTTATGCGCAAACTCACCGTCATTTATTGCTTTAGTGATGCGGGTGAAATCTTGATAAACCACACGGCCAGCACCTAAGTTGACATGGCCTACTTCTGAGTTGCCCATTTGCCCATCAGGAAGACCAACATCTAAACCAGAGGCTGAAATTAGGGTGTGCGGGCGAGTTGCCCAAAGTTCGTCTAAAACAGGGGTGTTTGCCGCTAAAATTGCGTTGCTTTGGGTATCTTCACGGTATCCCCAACCATCTAAAATCATGAGTACGAGAGGTTTTTTATGTTGTGTCATTTTTGTTCCTGAAAATTAGCTCCTGCTTAGCCTTAGCATACCGTGTTTTGTGGTTATGATCAGCAATCAAAAGGGCATATTAAAATATTTCACTCTCTGGTAATTTCTAATCAAGCACGTATACTTGCGTGGCTAGGGCATTACCCTTACGTTTAACCCCAGTGCTAAAGGCGCGGGACAATTTTCATAGTGGAAGACGCATGGATCAATATATTGAATTTGTCGGTAATCATCCGATATTAAGTTTAGCTTGGGTTGCTTTAGTAGCACTCATCGTGGGCGGCTGGTTTAAAAGTAAGTTTTCAGCAATTCGTCAAATAAATCCGCAACAATTAACATTATTAATTAACCGTGAAGACGGTGTCGTTGTAGATATACGCGCACAAAAAGAATTTAATAATGGCCGTATTGCAGGCGCTGAGCACCTTAGCTCTGAAAAAGCGAAACAATCTGACTTCTCAAGCCTTGAAAAGTCTAAGAGTAAACCCATTATATTGGTATGTACCACAGGCATGACAGCCTCAGGTATCGCAACTGCTATGCATAAAGCTGGTTTTGAATCAGTTTATGTTTTATCTGGTGGTATGGGTGCATGGCAAAGTGCTGGTCTACCAACGACAACAGGTCGCTAATTAAGTTAGTTAGGCCGATAGAGGAATTGTTATGAGTAATGTTGTTCTTTACACCAAAGCGTATTGCCCTTTTTGTCAGCGTGCTTTAGCGTTGCTAACAAATAAAGGTGTGCAATTTACAAATATCGACATTGGTGTACAGCCTGAATTACGTGATGAAATGATTGCCAAAGCAGGTGGCGCGAGCACAGTACCGCAAATTTTTATTAATGATGAGCATATCGGCGGTTGTGACGACATGATGGCGATTGAAGCCCAAGGCAAACTTGACGCTAAGTTAAACGCTTAAGCATTTATTATAAAAACGATCAAAAGTTAGGAATTATCATGAACGAAGAAAACCAGAACGTAGCAGCACAAGAAGAAACTGGCGCACAATTTACGATCCAACGTATTTACACAAAAGACGTGTCTTTTGAAACGCCTAATTCACCTGCTATTTTCCAAAAAGAATGGACACCAGAAGTTAAGCTTGACCTTGATACACGTTCTAATAAATTAGACGAAGGCGTGTTTGAAGTAGTATTAGCACTGACTGTTACTGCTTCTATCGGTGAAGAAACGGCTTTTTTATGTGAAATTCAACAAGCGGGTATTTTCACTATCGCTGAAGTTGAAGAAGTACAACTTGCACACATGCTTGGCGCATTCTGCCCGAACGTGTTGTTCCCGTACGCACGTGAAGCGGTATCTAACTTAGTTAACCGTGGTACATTTCCACAGCTTAACCTTGCACCTGTGAACTTTGATGCGTTATTCGCTCAATACATGCAGCAACGTGCAGCGCAAGCTGAACAGGCAACTGCAGACGCATAACTTATGAGTACAGCCAATTCAGCTGTTACTGTATTAGGGGCGGGGTCTTATGGCACCGCCCTTGCTATTTGTTTAGCCCGAAACGGTCACCAAGTGACACTTTGGGGTCGCAATAGCGATGACGTTGCCACGCTTGCAGCTGAGCGGAAAAATCAACGTTACCTGCCCGATGTCACTTTTCCTGACACTTTACACCTTGAAGCCGACTTACACACCGCAGTAACTGCAAGCCAAGTGATTTTGGTTGTTGTGCCAAGTCATGCATTTGGCGATACGCTACAGCAAATTAAGCCTTCATTACTTGAAGGGGCACAAGTTGCATGGGCAACCAAAGGGCTTGAACCAGATACAGGCCGACTTTTGCAAGAAGTTGCCCAGCAAGAATTAGGTGATGATGTGCCACTGGCAGTCGTATCAGGCCCTACATTTGCTAAAGAAATGGCGATGGGTTTACCTACTGCTATTTCAGTGTCGTCAACATCAACAGCCTTTGCAAAACAGTTAGCTGAACTATTGCATTGTGGTCGCTCATTT
The DNA here is from genome assembly GCF_014164125.1 of Pseudoalteromonas sp. SG44-8. Taxonomy (NCBI): domain Bacteria; kingdom Pseudomonadati; phylum Pseudomonadota; class Gammaproteobacteria; order Alteromonadales; family Pseudoalteromonadaceae; genus Pseudoalteromonas; species Pseudoalteromonas sp. SG44-8. Next base: position 14,240 of record NZ_JACJEQ010000022.1, read on the forward strand.
AGGGTCTATAACAATAATGATTTTATTGGTATTCAGCTCGGTGGCGCGGTTAAAAATGTGATTGCGATTGGCGCTGGTATGTCTGACGGCTTTGGTTTTGGTGCTAATGCGCGGACAGCATTGATCACCCGTGGTTTAGCTGAGTTATGCCGGTTAGGCTGCGCGCTTGGTGCTAAGTCAGAAACCTTTATGGGCATGGCTGGGCTGGGAGATTTGATTCTAACGTGCACCGATAATCAGTCTCGTAACCGTCGTTTTGGTTTAGCACTGGGTAAAGGTGAAAGGGTAGAGCAGGCGATAGCATCAATTGGTCAAGTGGTCGAAGGTTATCGCAACACCAAAGAAGTCTATTTACTTGCACAACGTACTGGTATTGAAATGCCGATCACTGAGCAAATCTATCAGGTACTTTATGAAAATAAAGACGTGAAAGAAGCCGCGATGGCTTTATTAGGTCGCGAGCAAAAATCAGAGTAATAGTGCCTTGTAGCTGCCAGCGTTTATGGGATTGTATAAACGCTGGCAGTTAATCTAATAACTAACATGGTACTTAGTCATTCATCAAATTAGATTGTTTTCTCAGGTTGTTTTTTTCGAGATAAGCAGCTACTTTTTCAGCACAAAGCGGGCGACTATAATAATAGCCTTGCATCGTATTACAGCCCATAACATGCAACATATAAGCCTGCTCTTTAGTTTCAACCCCTTCGGCAACAACATCGATATGTAAGTATTTAGCTAGGCGAATAATTGTCGCGGTAATATTACGATCCTGCTCACTATCGACAATATCTTTTATGAAAGAGCGATCAATTTTTAAAGTATCAATTGGAAAACGTTTTAGATAGCCCAATGATGAATGACCAGTACCAAAGTCATCTAGCGCAATGGTAAATCCAAGTGCTTTTAAGCGATTCATTTGCTGTTGGGCAAATTCAGGGTTGTCCATCATGGCACTTTCAGTTATTTCTAACTCAACACAGCGCGCAGGTACGTCGTAGTTTGTTAAACACTCAGTGAGGGTTTCGACTAAACTACTTTGCTGAAAGTGCAGAGCTGAAACATTAATAGCTACTTTGCCAAAACTCACCCCTTCATTACGCCATAACTCTAGTTGCTTAAATAGCTGCTTCATTAGCAATAAAGTGAGAGGAATAATTGCGCCATTTTGTTCTGCAAGAGGGATAAATTCAACAGGACTAATTATACTGCCATCAACTTGTGGCCAACGGACTAAAGCTTCAAAACCATGTACTTGATCTTTATCTGCGTTATATTTTACTTGGTAAAATAATTGAAAATCCTGATGTTCGATAGCCCGAAAAAGTGCACTTTCTTTACTAAGCTCATTAGTATCAATCGTGTGTTTAGATTTATCAAAAAATTGATAATTATTGTGACCCATCTTTTTGGCGTGATTAAGCGCACTGTTGGCGCTGCGCATCAGCGCTTCGCTGTTATAACCATTTTCTGGGTACCCAGCGATGCCACAACAGGCAGAAATAAAGCTCTCTATACCATCAAGCATAAACGGTGTTTGGAATTGTTTAAGAATATTATCGGCCAGTTTTTTGGCGAAAAAGACGGTCTTACCTGAATATAAATATGGCGGTACAAGTACAGCAAATTCATCTCCCCCTAAGCGGGCCAAGGTATAACCAGAATCAAGGTTTCGAGTGAGTCTGCCCGCAACTTCTTTTAATAGTTCATCACCGATTGCGTGACCAAGGGATTCGTTAATTTTATTAAAATTGTCTAAATCTATAAAAATAATCAGTAAATTAGGGAAGTTGTTATTACAGCTGGCAATTGCCTTATTTACAGATTCAATAAAAATAGTGCGATTGGATAGCCCAGTGACAGAATCTCGAGTGGTTAATTTAAGCATCGCACGTTCATTATTCTTACGTGCAGTTACATCTGAAAATAACCCAATATAATGCGCGCTACTAGTACGTAGGTTAGGGGTTTTTACTTTCGTTATCGATAAATCTAAGGCATAGGGTTGCCCGTCTTTACGCACATTCCAAATTTCACCAGACCAATAACCATCAACCTCTAGATCATTATAAATGAGGCTTTCTAATTTTTTATCGCGGCCGTTTACAGTAAAGGCTTTTGGTTTTTTACCCACTACATCAGCAAGAGTAAAGCCACAAATAGTTGTAAATGCTTGGTTTATGTTCGTTATTTGAAACTGTTCATTGGCGATCCAAATGGCATCTTTTGATTGCGTCATTAACGCGTTGATCAAATTATGTTTAGCACCACTTTTTAATCTATAAACAATTAACAGCAGTAAAATAGCGAAAATAGCCGCTAAAATGAGATAATTGATCCAATGAGGGAAAGTAAAAGCAGTTTGTTTAATCATTAACACTAGCGGTTCGCTGTTTACTTGATTAAGGTTTTTAACTTCAAGATAAATATTGTTTTCACTACTTGCCAGTGACAGCATAGTTTGAGTCGGCGGCAGTGCTAGCCAATCGCCATTGGGATCAAGCCGGTAATTTAGCCGCATAGGCAAGAGGCTATTACTGCTAAACCAAACAGAAATCCCTTTTAGCGGTTGGCTGGTATTTACTGCGTTGGTTGCTAAGTGGTAATAGTCTTGGCTTTTATCTTTGTAGTGCAAAGTCAAATGACTGACTAAAAAAGAGCTGCTTTGAGGTGGTGCTTGTTTTGAATGTACTTCTAATAAAGTATTACCTGTTGGTGCAAACAACATTATTTTATCACGATAGCTAACGCTAAAGAGTGAACTCGGAAGTTGCTCATAACTTATAGAATCATCAATATAAGCGGCAATACTATGAGTGGCATTTTCAACCCATAGGTTAGTGCTGGGTTTGTAGAGTTTTATCGCTTGAGAATCAACTATCCACAAAGCATTTTGTGGTGCTTCGTAAATGGCTGTGGTGTTAAACGTACTTACTTTATCAAAATTTATCTCAAGTGTTATTTGCTGAGAATTTTCAGGTGCTTGCCATTGGCTCAGCCATAAGCCGTTACTTGTTGCAAGCCAAAGCCTTGAAGAGTTGCGTTGATAATAAATAGCGTTGATCTGCCCGAGGGCTTCAGTTTCAAGCACAAGGGCGGTGAGCTGTTGTTTAGCAATATAAAATAATTGCTCACCATTACTTGCTAGATATTGCTCGTCATTAAGGGATGTTAAAGCATTAATGTTATTAATTGGTAGTGTTTGGTTTTGTTGCTGCGTCGCAAAATCATATTTTATTAATTGCTTTTTGGTTGCTACCCAAAGTGTTGTTGGGGCGGTTGAATACAGGGCAGTAACTTGATCCTTTATTAATAAATCAAAAGTGAGGTTACGGGCACTGTATAAATATAAACCAGTGTCGGTTGCAACAGCCCATTTATCTTCGCGCAGATAAGCGATGGTAATAATTTTTTTATGTTGTGTAAAATTATCTAACTGTTCCAACATGTCAAAGTATTGCTGCATACGCGGAGCAGGATTATCGGTGATAGGGGTTGTGATAATTTGCATTGCAGGGAGCTTTAGCCAGCTTTTAGTGGCAGTTTGCAGCCACAGTTGTTGGTTGTTTTGTTTCATTGATAAAAAGCGTGCAGGAGCACTATAAAATAAAGGATTAGTGTTTTTGGTCGTTAAATCATGTTTATAAGCGCGATTTTTATGCAAATAATAAAGCTGATCATCAAAGTAATTTAGTTGTTGAACATGCGCATGCTGGAGTTTTATTTCTTGCATAGAGTGCGTGTTGTTAAACAGGTAATGTTGGTCGTTATTGGTATTGATAAGGATCGCTGCTGAGGTTTGACTTGGACTCAACTGCGCGATAGGTGCGGGGACGATAAGCTGAGCTGTAATTGCATTACTTGCTAAATCAAAGTGACTAACTAAATTACTACCTGAATGTAGCCATAGGCTGTTGTTAAATCCCAATGCGAGTTCGACGATCTGCTCTGAAAAGGCGAATGGAGAATAGATTTTTTCGTCTTTTATAGTGTGGATCTGACCTTGGTACAGAAAGTAAAAGCCGAGCTCGGTGGTTAATATCGGCTGTTTTAGCGGTGTTGCTGTTAGTTGAATTAACTGGTTGTTAATTAAGTTTATTAAACTCAGCCCTTGCTCAGTGTTAATTAATAACCAGGATTTATAAGTAGCTACTTGTAAAATGGCTTGATTCGCAAATGATGAAAAAGGTGGTGCTTGGCCACTAAAAAGATGCACCGAGTCGTAATTAAACAGCCCTTTATTGGTAGCGAGCCAAAACGCATTACTCGGGTCTTGAGTAAAGTCATTAATGGCGGGTAGCGAAAGTTCATTCGCATTTAATTCAGCTACACTCGCGTTTGCATTTACAATAGATAACATGCTAATAAAACAGCATATTTGAAGGAAAAAACGCATTACAATCCATTGAATCAGTTTAAAAAGAACTTATTTAGAATAGTGTAGGAATAGAAATAATGCGAATCCACTCTAAGCAAATTTATTGCTATATGTAGTGCTAAATTATAATGGTGATTATAAAACAAGGCGCCCAACGATATAGGCGCATTTTAATATAATTTACTGCGCGTTAGGAAAGCCTAACTGACGCCATGATTCATAAACAAAAACAGCCACTGCGTTAGATAAGTTCATGCTTCTACTGTTAGCTTGCATAGGAATACGCACACGTTGTTCATTAGGTAGTGATTGAATTAAATCATCTGGTAAGCCACGGGTTTCTGGGCCAAACACTAAACAATCACCTGCTTCATAACTCGCTTGATGGTGAAATTGACTGCCTTTAGTGGTACATGCATATACTTTTTTAGGTTGGCATTTTTCTAAGTAAGCTGCAAATGACGGATGGCGTTGCACATGGCTAAATTCATGGTAATCAAGGCCAGCTCTTTTCACGCGCTTATCGTCCCACTCAAAGCCCAAAGGCTCGATTAAATGCAAAGCATAGCCCGTATTTGCACACAGGCGAATAATATTCCCTGTGTTAGGTGGAATTTCAGGTTGGTATAAAACGATATCAAGCATAACGAGCCTTATTGGTGATCTACATTTTGACGTTCGAGAGTATACACGAAACAGATAAAAAAAATGATATACTCATTTTAAGTAAACACTTTAAGCATAGGCAAAAACGTGCATCAGCGCAGTTATGAGTTTTGGGTAAAAACAGCAAGTGTGGTCACTATGGTGATGGTGAGTTTAATGATTGCTGCTAAATGTTGGGCATGGCTTGCGTCTGGCTCTGCCTCTATGCTCGGATCACTCACCGATTCTTTGATGGATATTACCGCTTCAGCAATGAGTTTTATGGTGCTCTTTTATGCACTGCGCCCAGCTGATGACGATCATCGTTTTGGCCATGGTAAAGCCGAAGCCTTGGCGGGTTTAGGGCAAGCGGCATTTATTGCAGGCTCTGGTTGTTTATTGGCGTTTCATGGTATAGAGCGATTATTTAATCCTGTGGTACTAAGTCATTCAATGCTCGGGGTATGGGTTAGTCTATTTGCGATTGCTTGCACCTTAGTGGTGGTTTATGTACAAACTCAAGTCATTAAGCATACCGAGTCCATTGCAGTTAAAGCAGACTCTGTGCATTACAAAGGCGATATAATTTTAAATGCAGCAGTACTGCTGGCCATACTGCTTGCGCAAAATGACATGCTGTACGCGGATCCTATTTTTGCCATTGGTGTTGCAGGTTATTTGCTTTATAACAGTTGGGATATTGCTAGGCAAAGCGCTGACCATTTAATGGATAAAGAGCTACCTGAGGACGAAAAAGCCAGTATCATATCAATCGCTAACAGTCATAACGATGTATTTGGCGTACATGACGTACGCACGCGACAAGGTGGTAAAGTTAAGTTTATTCAAATGCATTTAGAGCTTGAAGATCAACTCCCCTTGATCCGTGCTCATTATGTAGCGGATGAAGTAGTGGCGATGATCCAACAAGAATTTAATTGTGAAATGGATATTTTGATTCATCAAGATCCAATGTCATTGAGTAATAGCCGCGCTCAAGTTAATGAATCACAAAACTGATAAAAACGGCTAAGCACAGCTTTGCGAATGGTGTCTTGTTCAAATAGTAACTCGTGCTTAGCATTCGCAAATGTTTGTAAAATAGCATTACTTTGACGGTGAACTAAGGCTAATTGGGCTTGGTTATCAACCACAGTATCATTCTCAGCACTGGCTACAAAAAGTGGAATCGATAGCTGTTGTTGCTCAAGAGTTGTCATAAAACCAAAAGCTTCATTCAACCAGCCGTAAGTCACCCCGCCTAATTGTAGCGTGCTATCCGTTTGGTAGGTTTGTCTAAATAAATCATAGCGAGTTTCGCTACTGGTTAGGTCGTTCTGTGCGAATTCATCAGGCAGGTAATCTGCTTGGCCAAACGCATAGTGTTTATTAAAACCAAACAAACAGGCAGCACGGGCGGCAAGTTTAGCCAGTGGTTTGGGAGTACCTTTAGTGAAAATATCAAACATGGGCGAAGACAAAAATACCCCACTGTAGTTATGTTCAAACCGGGTCAGGAAATCAAAGGCAATCGCGCCGCCCATTGAATGCCCTAGGATGACTTTTTTGCCTTGGTAGAGTTTACTGACAATTAGACGGTCAAACAGTGCTAAATCATCAGCATAATCACTAAATTTATTAACAAAACCTTTATGAGGATTGGCTAAAGCGCGATAAGAACGGCCTTGTCCTTGATGATCAATAATAAACACCGCATAGTTATTTTTATATAACTCCCAGATTAGCTCTTGGTATTTATCTAATCCTTCAATACGTCCAGAGCAAATAACAATAGCGGCTTTGGCATGCTCAGGTATCACATAGCCATAATATAAATCGCCATTATCGGTAGTCAGCTGCGCTTTGTGCAACTGCTGCTGAAAAAACTGCGTTATCTCAGGTTGTTGGGTAAGTAAGTTTTGCTCTGTGCTGTAAAACATAATGGCCATGATTATTTTTGTTTATCCAGAGGTAAGGCGATACGCACACATAACCCGCTTGGTTGTTTATTATGCAGCGTTAAACTGCCAGAATGGGCGACAATTGCATTTTTAGCAATCGCTAAGCCAAGTCCTGTGCCGCCGCTAGTTCTGTCTCGTGCATCAGATTGGCGGAAAAAAGGCTCACATAATTTGCCTAAATTTTGCGGTTCGACGCCCGGCCCATCATCACTGATCTCTATATAAATAGCATCACTTAAACTCAATGTTAGGGTGATTGTTTGCTCTGCATATTTTATTGCGTTGCGTAAAACATTCTCTAGCGCACTGGCAATGAGACTCTCGTCACAATAAATATCAACATTGAGTTGACCATTTATAATTAATTGCTTATTGGTCTGTTTAGCTTCAAATTGCGCATCATTCAAAACATGATCAATAATGATCTGTAAGGATTGTTGATGCAGCGATAGCGCCTGACTTTTCGCCTCTAAGCGCGATACTTGCAGCACATCAGCGATCATTTTATCGAGCTGATTTGCTTCTTTTTCAATGCGTAATAAATAGGTTTGGTTTTCTTCTGGGGTCTGCATTTGCGCAAGACCCGTAGCCATTTTAAGGCGAGTTAGGGGGGAACGCAACTCGTGAGATATATCAGCCAATAAGCGCTTTTGTGCAGAAATCAGTTGCTCTAACTGACTTGCCATACTATTAAAGTCGCGGCCAAGTACGCCCAGTTCATCTTGCCTGTTTGGATCAATTTCAGCGCGCGCGGTTAAATCGCCGTCAGAGAGCTTAATTGCAGCTTGCTTTAAGTGATTAATAGGAGCAATTAGGTTACGACTAAATATAAAACTTAAAGTTAATGAAGCTAGTAAAGCAATGATCACTTTTAGCCAAATCGGCATCAGCTTTAACCGTATAAAAAAAGGTGGTTGATGATTCTCATCAATTTCGTATAGGTAAAATTGCCCCTCAGGAAGGTTTATTTTTATCGGTCCGAATGCTTGATAATACTCGGTAAAAATAATTTGTGGCGGCATGTTTTTAGTGAAATTAAGTAAACTTAAATCAATCTCACTTGATGGTACTCTGCTACTGATAGAATGATCTGGCTGATCTGAATTTAAATATAGTAACTTTTGTTTTGCAAGCCGCGGATGAGTTAAAATTTCGGCCGCTGGTTTATTGTGTTTTTCAATTATGCGTTCAATATTTTTGGCTGTGTATTGCAGGTTTTTTTTCATTGGCCCACGCAAGTCTTCATTACTAACTTGATTAGTCGCAATGTTACTTAAAAACACCAAAGTAGTAATGGTGCCTATAATTGTTAGCCAAAACCAAGCAAAAATCTTAAAAAACAAAAAGTGCTGAGGGTTTTTTAACCAGGGGAATAGAGTTTTATTACTCTCCTTGGATAAAGACATAACCAGTCCCTCGCATGGTTTTTATTCGTTCTGCATTGTTGAACTCGGCAATTTTTTTACGAATATTACTCACATGCATATCAATTGAGCGATCAAAAGAGGCTAGGCGTCTACCGAGCACCTCTTCACTTATTTGTTCTTTACTGACCACTTCACCTGCATGTTTAACCAGTAAGGCAAGTACTTCATATTCAGTACCGGTGAGGCTTAGCGGGTGTTCATCTACATACGCTTCGCGGGCAGCTAAATTTATAACAATATTATTAACGGTTAACTTATTACTGCTGGTATTTGCTAGGCTAGTAATATGCTCAATACGACGAGTAATCGCTTTAACCCGCGCGAGTAATTCACGATGATTAAATGGTTTAGGAATGTAATCATCCGCGCCTAGTTCAAGACCAAAAATACGGTCAAAGTCTTCACCTTTGGCGGTTAGCATGATCACCGGCGTTAATTTTGTTTGCCTAAGCTGTTTTAATACTTCAAAGCCATCTAGTTTCGGTAACATAACATCGAGTAAAATTAATGCATACTCTTGCTCAAGCGCTTGTTTTAAGCCTTGTTCGCCATCATGGGCACATTCTATTTGAAAACCTTGCGCAGTTAAGTATTCCGAGAGTAACTCACATAAACCGGTATCATCATCAATCATTAATAGCTTCATTATTTGCTCACCTTAACCACGCTGGAATAACTTCATTTTACGCCTTAACGCACTTAAAAGTGAACCTTTACACAACCTTTACATTGCTTTGCGTTGCTTTGCACTTGGTTAGTTATAGTGAACATAACAACTGAACAGACACTAAGTTACAAGCAACTCAAAGGTAATGATTATGACTATTTCAAGTAAAGTTTCTAAACTAGTATTAATTTGTGGATTAGCGACAGCAACATTAGGCACTGGCGCCGTAATAGCAAAAGAGGGCATGGATCATAAACCAGGCCATTCTCAACAGCATAAACAAGCGCGCTTTTTACTCTCTGAGCGTGGCGTTAAAAAGCTTGATTTAACTGAGCAACAACAAACCCAGTTAAAAAGCATTTTTGATGCGCAAAAAGCACAGTTTAAAGCGCTACGTGGCAACGATAAACAGGCCATGAAGCAAGAGCGTGCTGCACATAAGGCACAAATGCAAGCATTGTTAGATATGCCAACCTTTGATGAAGCCGCAGCAAAAGAGTTATTAGCGCAGCGCCAAACCAAAGGCGAGCAATTTGGCTTAATTAACCTAAAAACGCAGCATCAAGTATGGCAAGTATTAAATGCTGAACAACGTGAAAAGTACCAAGAAATTAAAAAACACATGCGTAAAAAAGGTGACAAAAAACGCAGCCGTGACGAACAAACGGCAGGCTAAGTAATTACCAAAATTACTAAAACGAAAAAAGAAGCGCGGGAGAGATCCCGCGCTTTTCTTTTTCAACGACCCATGTAGCAGCGATTTTATATCGCGTTATAGTGCTTTTCTAGGGATGAGTAAGCTTAAAGAGGATTATGTTATTTAAGAAAAAATGCCACGGGCCTCGAGCAATGAGCTCCGAGTACATCCCAGCACCTAGCCCCTATTTTTACAATTACTTCTCTAAAAGCGCAGCGCCTCATAACCTCTTTGTGAATAAACTTTAATTGCACGGGGTAAACCCGCGCCTACGAAATATCACCCATCTCGTAGCAGCGATTTTATATCGCGTCATAGTGTTAATTTGATAAGTGTACGTAATTTGCGTACATTTAAGCGCATGCACAAGGCAAGCTAACCTTACTCACTTATGCTATGAATGATGCAAATAAGCCCGCCATTTCATCCGATGAAATAATCAATATTCGCGAAGCGTTTAATATGTCGCGCTGAGTATTTGCAAACTTATTACGTACCTCAGCAAGAATGTTTGAAAACTGGGAACAAGGGCGCATTGTTCCTAATGGGCAAGCAATTACTTTACTAAAACTGGTGCAGCGTTATCCAGAAACATTGAATCATATAGCTGAGTTGTAGAGTTAGTTTTCCTAGCCCCTATAATCTAGCACCTATGTTAGCTCTTTTATCGCATTACTTATGCCATCTAAACTCAGTGGGTACATGCGTTTGTTCATTAGCTGCTTGATAAAATCAATTGATTGGTAGTAACGCCAGTGTTCAACCGGTTGTGGGTTGAGCCAGGCGACTTTATCAAAGTGATTGGTAATGCGGGTCAGCCATGCGCTGCCGGGCTCTTCGTTGTAGTGTTCAACAGAGCCGCCGGGGTAGGCGATTTCATACGGGCCCATAGTGGCGTCGCCAACAAAGATCACTTTATAGTCACTGGTGAACTTGTTGATCAGCGTCATGGTGTCGATGACGTTAGAGTGGCGGCGTTGATTATCTTGCCAAACATGTTCATATAAGCAGTTATGAAAGTAGTAAAATTCTAAGTGTTTAAACTCGCTATGTGCGGCGCTAAATAATTCTTCACAGGTGTGAATGTAATCATCCATTGAGCCGCCAATATCAAACAGCATCAATACTTTTACCGCGTTGTGGCGCTCTGGTGCCATTTTTACATCCAGCATGCCGCCTTGCTTGGCGGTAGCGCGAATGGTCTCGTTTAAGTCGAGGGTGTCACTGGCGCCAGTGCGAGCAAACTTGCGCAGTTTTTTAAGGGCGAGCTTAATAGTGCGTGAGCCAATTTCACGGTCAGAATCTAGGTTACGGTATTCGCGTTTATCCCATACTTTTACCGCTTGGCGATTGTGGTTGCCGTCTTGACCAATCCTTACGCCCTCAGGGTTATAGCCATACGCGCCAAATGGCGATGTACCACCCGTGCCCACCCATTTATTGCCACCAGCGTGGCGTTTTTGTTGTTCTTCTAGGCGCTCTTTGAGGGTTTTCATTAGCTCATCAAGGCCGCCCATGGCTTTAAGCTGGGCTTTTTCTTCATCGGTTAGGTGTTTTTCAAACTCTTTGCGCAGCCAATCTTCAGGTAAGTTGTGCTGCTGTTTTAAGCTTTCGAGTAAGTCCAGATCGGCAATGCCGCTAAAGTAATCAGCAAACGCTTTATCAAACCTGTCAAAGTGGGTTTCGTCTTTAACCATAATGGTACGGGCTAAATAGTAAAAACCGTCAACATCGGCAAATACCGCGCCTTTTTTTAGCGCGTTGATCAAATCAAGCAGCTCGCGCAAACTAACAGGTAAACGGTATTCACGCAGTTTGAAGAAAAACGCAACCAACATCTTAACGGCGACTCATAAAGGCAAGTTTTTCAATTAAGCTGATATCTTGCTCATTTTTAAGTAGTGCGCCAAACATTGGCATTAAACCGCCTTTTTGAGTTTTGTCATGCAGAGTTTTTGCATCGATGTCTTCAGCCATAAGCAGTTTTAACCAATCAAGTAACTCGCTGGTGGAAGGCTTTTTCTTAATGCCGTTGACTTCACGTAGATTAAAAAATACTTCTAGCGCTTGGCGAACTAAATCTTGTTTTACGTGTGGGTGGTGAACATCGATAATTTGCTGCATTTCATCACTAGATGGAAAATCAATGTAATGGAAAAAACAACGGCGTAAAAAGGCATCGGGCAGTTCTTTTTCGTTGTTTGAGGTGATGATCACAATAGGGCGTTGTTTTGCGATTACACGCTCACCGGTTTCATAAACATGAAATTCCATTTTATCGAGTTCTAATAGTAAGTCGTTCGGGAATTCGATGTCGGCTTTGTCTATTTCATCAATTAATAATACCGGGCGTTTGTTATGTTCTTCACCATAGGTAAATGCCTGCCACAACTTGCCTTTAATAATATAGTTACCAATGTCGTTTACCCGGGCATCACCTAATTGGCTGTCGCGTAGGCGTGATACCGCATCGTATTCATATAAGCCTTGCTGCGCTTTAGTGGTCGATTTGATATGCCATTGGATAAGTGTGGTGTCTAAGCTTTTAGCCAACTCCTCAGCCAGCATGGTTTTACCTGTGCCGGGCTCGCCTTTGATCAAAAGTGGCTTTTCCAGCAAAATAGCCGCATTAACCGCTTGTTTTAACGCTGAACTTGCGATGTAGTTATCAGTAGAATTAAATTGCACGTAAATACCTATCTGGTCTGAGCAGTAAACAATATGCCTATCATGCCATAGTTAATCGGCTTCACCAAGGTAGCTAAAGCGTGGAATAATTTTGCTGTCTTTTTCAATCGTTTCGCTAAACATACTAAGCGGTCTTGCCCAAATGCCAAACTCACCATACAAGGCTTGGTAAATAACTAATTGTTCGTCTGTTTCACTGTGAGTGGCGACGTACAGAACTTTGTACTTTGGGCCTTTGTAGTGTTGGTATATGCCTGATTTGAGGGTATGTGGTTTTATTGCTGTAGTCATGTTTTGATCTCTTGTATAATTTGTCTTTGCACTTTTAATGCTAACTAATTTGCCAATACTATGAACTATATTTCGTTAGATGATTACAAAAAAGCGTGGGTTTTTCGTCATAAAGATGCGCCAGTAACAGAACAAGACCTTGCCTTAATTAAACCTATGAGCCATGAGCGTGCCGCTGTTTTATGGAGCACCATGGTGAGCCGTGAACATGACCATCCTGATTTTTTTGAAAAAACAGACTGGTGTGGTAACGAAGACAATTTCTCGCAAACTATTCACTGGGAAGCTGCATGGGAAGCCGGAGCTGAGCAACTGCCAGCTGAGATCCTTGCGCACTTAGGTTGGCAAGCTAATACCACAGTGTATTTTTGTATCGCCCGCGATAATATTATCGAAACCAGCTTTGATGTGTTTAAACGCAATTGGCAAAATTTTATGTTTTTAGCTGATGGTAGTCTGTTATTAGGTAAGAAACGTGATGAAGTAGTGCAGTTTTTAGAAACTGGCGATGCTAAATTAGGTATAAAGTCACAAGTTAAGTAACCTGAGCTTTGCTTTTGTAAAGAGCAGAGCTTAAAAAACAGTCAATACTGTGCTATAAAACAAGCAACTAGATGTTTTAGAGTATGATCGTTGGCTGCAAGCGACCCCTTTCAACAAGTCGATATTTGGCAATCAGATACACAACGTGTGCTATATGCACAGTTGTGCAATGCTTTTTATGCGCGGGAAATAGGTCAATTAGTTGTTGAAGTTAATGAACAGCGTTTACGCAAGCGATTAAAAAGTCTTCCTTATTATATAGAACGCGCAGCAACGGCCGTGGTAAATGGTCAAGTTCCTTTTCAGTTAGATCCGCACAATGGCTGTTGGCTTGATAAGCAAAAAGCTCAGCCTCCCAACGCAAAAAATAATGATGATTTTTATCAAACACATAAAAATGTAGGTTTAATTGTTCCGCTTTTACTCAATAGCGCAAATCAAACCCGTGTTGCAATAGACAGCATCGACCAAGTAAGCGACAATAAACTTCATTGTAATGAGCATGGTTGGTTTGACTGCCAAGGTCAGCCGCTTGAAGGGCAGTCGGTGGTGTTATTAAAGCCCACAAAGGCAACAATGGCCGCTGCTTGTTGTGGCCATCAGTGGTCTTTTGATAAACGTACGACACCGCGAACGTTATCACTGAGAGAAATGCTGCTAGCAGGCAATATCAATTGGCGTAATTTAAAACGTCCCCATGTTCGAGTTAAAAAAATATAATACCAGTAGCCTTAATCGCATTATAAATTTGTACTGGTAGAGTAAAATCAAGGAGTGTTTAATGCGACTGTTTCAATTCACGCTGCTGTGCTTAGCGTTATTTGTACAATATCGATTATGGTTTGGCCACAACGGTGTACAAGATTATAGTCGTTTAAAAGCTGCTGTTACTTCACATCACGATACTAATGCTCAATTGATCAAACGTAATAAAGTGCTTAAAGCCGATATTGAAGATTTAAAGCTTGGTCAAGAAGGTGTGGAAGAGCGCGCTCGAAATGAATTAGGGATGATCAAACCCGGCGAAACATTTATTCGTGTTTTACCTGGGCAGCAACAAAATGACAACTAATTATACCCTTGCAGCCATAGTCCCAGCCGCTGGCGTGGGAAGCCGTATGCAACATAGCGCACCGAAGCAATACATTCGCTTGGCTGGTAAAACAATTCTTGAACATACACTTGCTAAACTAGCGCAACTCAAACAATTAACGACTATTGTGGTGGCCGTCAGCGATGATGATCCTTATTTTGCTACACTGGAGTTTATTGATCAGCGCATTGTCCGTGCAAGTGGCGGCAAAGAGCGAGCCGACTCGGTACTTAATGGCTTATTAGCGCTTGCAGATAACCCGCCTGATTGGGTGTTAGTGCATGATGCGGCAAGGCCGCTGGTTACCTTGGCTGATATTGAGCGCTTACTTAGTGAGTGTATTAACGCTGACGAGGGCGGTATATTAGCAAGCAAAGTGAAAGATACCATTAAGCGCGGTGCAACTCATAGCCAACAAACAGTGCCACGGGATGACTTATGGCAGGCGTTGACCCCGCAATTATTTAAGTACCACGATTTAATGCAGGCATTGCAAACTGCGCTTGCTCAGCAGGTTACGATCACCGACGAAGCATCGGCAATAGAATGGGCGAATAAGCCCGTAAAGCTAGTGGCTGGGCGTAGCGATAATATTAAAATAACCACTCCAGAAGATTTAGATTTAGCCAACTTTTTACTCCAAAAACAACATAGTGAGAATGCATCATGATTCGTATAGGCCATGGCTTCGATGTCCATAAATTTGGTGGCGAAGGCCCGTTAACTATTTGTGGTGAAAAGATTGCTTACCCACAAGGCTTTTTAGCGCACTCTGATGGTGATGTTGCGATCCATGCACTATGCGATGCTATTTTAGGCTCATTAGCAATGGGCGATATTGGCAAGCACTTTCCTGATACCGCCAGTGAATATGAGAATATAGATAGCCGTATTTTATTACGCCATGTTGTTGATTTAGCTAAGCAGCAAGGCTATGTACTGGGTAATGCGGATGTAACGATAGTAGCGCAAGCGCCAAAAATGCTGCCGCATATTCAAGCCATGCGTAAAAATTTAGCCGCCGATTTAAACGCTGAACTGGGCCAGGTAAATGTCAAAGCAACAACCACTGAAAAGCTCGGTTTTGAAGGGCGAAAAGAAGGTATTTCAAGTCATGCAGTGGTTATCATGAGCAAGCAATCACTATGAGCGAGTTAAATTATTTATACGGTGCACCATTATCTAAAGCAGATTTTAAAACCACTGCTGAAGATTTTATGGTTGATGAGGATTTAGGCATAGAGTTTACAGGCAGTGGTGAACACGTCTGTTTACAGGTCGTTAAAAAAGGCGAAAATACCCAATACGTTGCTAAATTACTTGCCCAAAAAGCGGGGATTTCGCCACGTGATGTCAGCTTCGCTGGTATGAAAGATCGCCACGGAGTATGTAGTCAGTGGTTTAGTGTGCCAGTACCCATTAAAAAAGACATTGATTTTACTGAGCTAAACAGTGAATCACTGTTTATCATTGCTCAGCAACGGCATAATCGTAAGCTGCGGACTGGCTGCCACAAAGGTAATAAATTCAGCATTATTCTACGTAATGTAACTCAGCCGTTAGACATTCTTTGTCGTATCAACGCGGTACGCGCCGGGGTGCCTAACTATTTTGGCGAACAACGCTTTGGTCACGATGGTCATAATTTAGTGATGGCTAAAAAGATGTTTGCCGGTGAGCGCATTCGTGACAAAAAACTACGTGGTTTAATTATCTCTGCTGCACGTTCTTATGTGTTTAATCAAATAGTGAATTTGCGTGTTGCTGAGCACGGCTTAGCTAAAACCATGCACCGTGAAGTGTTTATGCTCAGTGGTAGCAATGCATTTTTTGAAGATGCCATTAGCGATGAAAATATCGCTCGTCTTGCCTCTGGCGATATTATGATGTCTGCGCCATTGGTCGGCACTAGCGAAAAAGGCCTCACCGAACAAGAAAAAATATGGCTAGAGCCGTATCAAGATTGGTGTGAAGGGCTTGGTAAGTTAGGGCTGAAAAATGAGCGCAGAATGTTGCGTTTGATCCCACAAGATTTAACCGTTGAAACGATTGATGAAACTACCATTAAATTGAGCTTTGGTTTACCCAAAGGCACCTTTGCCACGGCATTGTTACGTGAGCTGGTGGATTACACAGATGCAAGCCCACGAGTACATAAAGAACAGGACGCTGAAAATGAAAATTCTTCTAAGTAACGATGATGGTGTTAATGCAAAAGGTATTGCAGTGTTGTATCAGGCATTGACGCAAATTGCAGACGTAACGTTAGTTGCACCTGATCGCAATTGCAGTGGCGCAAGTAACTCACTGACGCTACTTAATCCACTGCGTGCTACCACGCTAGATAACGGGTTTATTTCGGTCAATGGTACGCCCACTGATTGTGTACATTTGGGCGTGAATGAATTACTTAATGAAAAGCCCGATCTAGTCGTTGCCGGTATTAACCACGGTGCAAATTTAGGTGACGATACTTTGTACTCAGGGACTGTTGCAGCAGCAACCGAAGGACGTCATTTAGGCTTGCCCGCAGTGGCGGTGTCTTTGTGCTCAAAAGAAGGCAATCATTTTGAAACGGCAGCAGCGGTGACTGTCAGCATAATTAAAGAGCTGGCGTCACATCCATTGCCAAAAGATCAAATCATCAATATTAATGTGCCAGATATTCCGTTATCTGAGCTAAAAGGCGTGCAAGTAACGCGTTTAGGTGCGCGTCATAAAGCAGAAACCATGACTAAACAACAAGATCCATGGGGACGAGACATTTATTGGTATGGGGTTTTAGGTGCCGAAAGTGATGCCGGAGAAGGTACAGACTTTTATGCTATCAATAATGGCTATGCATCGGTTACGCCACTAAGTGTTGATATGACAGCGAAAGATAGCTTGGCTGCAGTTGGTGAGTGGCTTAAAACGATGGAGATCAACGGTGCTGGCTAATTATACTCGAAGTGCCCGTGCGCTCGCTGACCTATTACAGCGTGAAGGTGTTGAAGATAAATTGGTACTCAGCGCTATTGCTGATATTCCACGTCATGTATTTGTTGATGATGTACTTAAGCATAAAGCGTATCAAAATACGGCGTTGCCAATAGGTCAAGGACAAACAATTTCACAGCCATATATTGTTGCCCGTATGACCGAGTTACTGCGTTTGGCTGGCGTGCGCGATAAAGTACTTGAGATAGGCACGGGTTCAGGCTATCAAACAGCGGTACTGGCGAAAACCTTTTCAAAAGTATTTTCGGTAGAGCGAATTAAAGCGTTACAATGGCAGGCTAAGCGCCGTTTACATAACCTAGACTTATACAACGTTTCCATGAAACATGGCGATGGTTGGCAAGGCTGGCAGTCACAAGCGCCGTTTGATGGCATCATTGTAACCGCCGCTGCATCGCAAGTCCCGCAGGCATTACTTGATCAACTCAGTGATGGTGGGGTGATGATTGCGCCAATCGGTAATGAAGATCAACAACTGGTTATGGTTGTGCGCGAAGGCGAAAAATTTACTCAACATGTTATTGCGCCAGTTAGATTTGTACCTTTAGTCCCTGGCGACATTGAATAGGAAGTCACTTTGAAATTGTTTACTAAGTTATACGATATGGCATTAGTGTGGGCAAAACATCGCCACGCAGAGCGTTATTTAGCTGGGATGAGTTTTGCTGAATCGGTTATTTTTCCTATTCCACCCGATGTAATGCTTGCGCCGATGTCGCTTGCACAACCGAGCAAAGCATGGCGCTATGCTACTTTTGCTACAGTTGCTTCGGTGCTTGGCGGTATTTTAGGTTATTTGCTCGGGTTTTGGTTGTTTGAACCTGTAGTAGAGCCATTAATAGCGCAAATGGGTTGGCAAGAAAAGTTTAATACCGCTTTAAGCTGGTTTAAAGATTATGGCGTATGGGTGGTGTTTTTAGCCGGTTTTTCGCCAATACCCTATAAAGTATTTACTATTGGTGCTGGGCTTTTGCACATGGCGTTTTTACCTTTTTTATTAGCCTCTGCTGTCGGGCGTGGTGCGCGGTTCTTTTTAGTTTCAGCGCTAATGAAGTGGGGCGGAGTAAAAATGGAGCAAAAATTACGTCAATATGTTGAGGTACTTGGCTGGGGGGTAGTGATTTTAGTGGTGGTTGCATACTTTTTATTACGTTAAGCATCTAAATAACTACTTTTAGCACAAGGAGCAAAACACCATGAATAAACAGTACGTCTTCTATGTTACTTTATTTACAAGTGTTTTGCTCAGTGCCTGCTCATCTCGACATGCCCCTGCTCCGGTCAGTAGTTTAAATACCAGTGTTAAACCTTATACTAGTAAAGTAAATATTAATGGTGACCGCTACACGGTTAAAAAAGGTGATACGTTATATTCGATAGCCTTTAGCGCCCAGCAAGATTTCCGCACGTTGGCAAAAAATAATGGCATACCAGCCCCTTACATAATCCAACCGGGGCAAACAATTTCTTTTAATAATGTACCTGAAAAAATAAAAAGGCATAAAAAATATACGAAACCGAGTAAAAAGTCTACAAGTGACATACAAAAAAATAACAAAAAATTAAAGAAAGAGCTTGATCAGCCAAAACAACGAGAGTATGTTCAAAAACAAGCCAATAGGAAAATTAGTAAAAATAACAGTTTGTCCTCGACCCAAGTTAAGTGGTCGTGGCCAGCTAAAGGAACAGTAACTCAGCGTTTTTCAACCAAGGAAAGCGGTTATAAAGGGTTACAAATTACTAATAAAAAAGGTGTCGCTGTTTTTGCCGCAGCACAAGGGACTGTAGTTTATGCGGGTAATGCACTTAGAGGATACGGTAATTTAATTATTTTGAAACATAATGATGATTATCTTAGTGCCTATGCACATAACTCTAAGTTGCTAGTTAAAGAAAAACAGGATGTGAAAGCTGGGCAAAAAATAGCCGAGATTGGCAGTTCAGACTCTGAAGTGACGGCATTGCGTTTTGAAATCCGTTACCGAGGACAAGCTGTTAATCCTGAGAAGTATTTGCCTTAGCTATCGGTCGGGTATTGATCATAGTGATTAAGATCACTTGTTTGCTTGAGGGTACGCTCATGGGTAACACAGCAAAAATAGAAAAAACGAAAGATGCGATTGATGATAAATTTGATGATATAGCTGTCGCTGATACAGACTCTGAATTATTAGATGACGTCGATAAAGATGATGACAAAGAAGATGAAATATTTGCCAAAGAGGAAATCACTAAGAATTTAGATGCGACTCAGCTGTATTTAGGTGAAATTGGTTTTTCGCCATTATTAAGTGCTGAAGAAGAAGTCTTTTTTGCCCGCAAAGCATTAAAAGGCTGTAGCGCTTCTCGTAAGCGAATGATTGAAAGTAATTTACGTTTAGTTGTTAAAATCGCCCGCCGTTATAACAATCGTGGCCTTGCGTTACTTGATTTAATTGAAGAAGGTAATCTTGGTTTGATCCGCGCCGTTGAAAAATTTGATCCTGAACGTGGTTTTAGATTTTCGACCTATGCGACTTGGTGGATCCGTCAAACAATTGAACGCGCCATCATGAATCAAACCCGCACAATTCGCTTACCAATCCATGTAGTGAAAGAACTTAACGTTTATTTACGCACCGCACGTGAACTAACGCAAAAGCTGGACCATGAGCCCACTGCCGAAGAAATTGCAGCGTGTTTAGACCGACCAGTTGAAGACGTAACTAAAATGCTGCGTTTAAACGAGAAAATCACCTCTGTAGATACACCTATTGGTGGTGAAAACGATAAAGCATTGTTAGATATTATTGCCGATGAAAAAGGCTTTGGCCCGGAAGGCGAAGTACAAAATAATGATATCAATAAGCACATTGTAGACTGGTTAGGTGAGCTTAATCCTAAGCAACGTGAAGTGCTTGCACGTCGTTTTGGTTTGTTAGGTTATGAGCCATCAACACTTGAAGATGTGGGTCGTGAAATCGGTTTAACGCGTGAACGAGTAAGACAAATTCAAGTAGAAGCACTGCGCCGCTTAAAAGATATTTTGCAGCATGAAGGATTAAGCACTGATAGCTTGTTTGATCAGTTTTCATAATATTGATACAGCAATAGACGCAGCAACACAAACACACACAGAAAATAATTATTAAAAGCTGAGGAGCTAACTCTTCAGCTTTTTTTGTGCTTAAAGCATGCTACAGCAGCGATTTAAGCTTATATAGTAAATCTTGAGCTTGGCGTGGGCTTAAGTTATCTAGGTCAACCTCAGCGAGTTGTGCTTCTACCTGTGATGGTTCAGCTGCAAACAATGATGGCTGTACTGCATTGATATCAGCAGTGACTGGCTGATGATTCTCCAGCATTTTAAGCTTTTGTTTTGCCTGCTTTATAACTGCTTTTGGCACCCCAGCTAAGGCTGCTACTTGCAAGCCAAAACTTTTACTTGCGGCACCATCAAGTACGGTATGCATAAAGGCGATTGTGTCGTTGTGCTCTATCGCATCTAAGTGAACATTCACCAGTCCCGCTTGTTGCTCGGCCAGTTCGGTAAGTTCAAAATAATGGGTTGCGAATAAAGTTTTAGCGGATATTTTTGATGCTAAATGATCCGCTGTTGCATAAGCTAATGATAGACCATCGTAGGTACTCGTCCCTCGGCCAATTTCATCCATTAACACCAGTGACTGCGCGGTAGCATTGTTTAAAATGGTGGCTGTTTCGGTCATTTCGACCATGAAGGTTGAGCGACCTGATGCTAAGTCATCACTGGCGCCAATACGTGTAAATATACGGTCGATATTACCAATCTTAGCGCTGTCTGCTGGCACAAAGCTACCAATGTGTGCCATTAACACAATCAGTGCAGTTTGGCGCATATAGGTTGATTTACCGCCCATATTTGGTCCCGTAATGATCAGCATTTTACGCTGAGCATTAAGCTCTACAGGATTGGCAATGAAAGGGTCTTTCATTACTTGTTCAACAACTGGGTGGCGACCTTGCTTAATACTAATGTCATCGTTATCGCACAGTAGCGGTTTTGCATAGTTCAATGCAATTGCACGCTCGGCAAGGTTATTTAGCACATCTAAATCTGCCAGTGCTGCCGCCATTATTTGTAGCTGTTCAATGTGCGGGGCAATAAATTCAAACAGTTGTTCGTAAAGTTGCTTTTCAAGCGCCAGAGCTTTTGATTGGCTACCTAACACTTTATCTTCATGCTCTTTAAGCTCTGGAATTATATAACGTTCGTTATTTTTAAGCGTTTGGCGACGAATATAATCAGCAGGCACTAAATGTGCGTTGGCACGACTTACTTCAATAAAAAAGCCATGCACACGGTTATAACCGATTTTAAGGGTGCTAATACCGGTGCGTTCACGCTCGCGCTGTTCGAGTTGCTCAAGAATGTCGGTAGCGCCTTGGCTGAGTGAACGCCATTCATCGAGTTCACTGTTGTAACCCGGTGCAATTACGCCACCATCACGAATAAGTACCGGTGGGTTTTCAATCACTGCTTGCTCAAGTAATTGCTGTAAATCAGGTAATTCAGGAGATTGCGCGATGATCTGACTAATGCGAGGATCGCTGGCATCGGTTAATAGCTCGTGCAGTGGAGCTAGGGCTTGTAGTGCGCTACGCAGACGGGTTAAATCGCGCGGACGAGCGGTCCACAATGCTAAACGAGCAATAACACGCTCAATATCACCTATTTGTTTTAACGACTCATGTAGCTCACCACACAGCTGTACATCTATAATGGCACTAATCGCATTAAGGCGAGCGTTAAGCTCAGGTTTAGAACGTATTGGTGTATGAATACGACGCTTTAATAGCCGTGAGCCCATCGCTGTTGCTGTTTTATCAAGTACTTGTGCTAAGGTGTTTTCAAAGCCACCAGAGAGGTTAACGGTCAACTCTAAATTTTTACGAGTGGCAGCATCTAAGATTACTGCATGTTCGTTATGTTCTAATGTGATGGCGCGAATATGGGGTAGAGCAATACGTTGCGTGTCTTTCACATATTGCATAAGGCAACCGGCGGCAACTAATGCAGCAGTTGCTTTATCAACTCCAAAACCGACTAAATCTTTGGTGCCAAACTGCTCGCATAACAAATGTTGTGCAGTGTCTAAGTCAAACTCCCATTCAGGACGACGGCGAATACCTTTGATATGCTCAATCAAATGAAAGTTGGCAAAGTCTTCGCTATAGAGTAACTCTGCTGGTGCTAAGCGTTGTAAAGTTGAACTAAATGCTTCTTCAGTATTTACTTCAACAATATTAAAACGGCCTGAGTTAATATCTAAGTAAGCAATGCCATACACGCCTTTTTTACTTTGCCAAACGCTGGTCAGTAAATTATCTTGGCGCTCTTGTAATAGTGCTTCATCAGAAATGGTGCCAGGGGTAACAATGCGTACAACTTTGCGCTCAACAGGTCCTTTGCTGGTTGCAGGGTCGCCTATTTGCTCACAAATAGCGACGGATTCACCCATTTGTACCAAACGAGCTAAATAGTTCTCTACCGCATGATAAGGGACGCCTGCCATAGGAATAGGATCGCCGCCGGCTTTACCACGGTGAGTTTGTGAAATATCAAGCAGTTGTGCTGCACGTTTTGCATCATCAAAAAATAGCTCGTAAAAATCGCCCATGCGATAAAACAGTAAAATATCACGATGCTCAGATTTTATTTTTAGATACTGCTGCATCATCGGAGTTTGTTGACTTATATTGTGCGGTGCATAAAGATCGAACGACATGTATTTACCCAAAGGCTGAATATGGAATTACATCAAGAGATTAAAACACTTGCTGCGCAGTTAGGCGCTATTTTAACGGATAAACGCTTATGGATCACTAGTGCTGAATCATGTACTGGTGGTGGAGTGAGTTATGCGTTAACAGATACCCCTGGCAGCTCGGCTTATATTGACCGTGCATTTGTAACATACAGTAATCAAGCTAAGCAGGATTTACTAGGGGTTACAGAGCAAACCTTAACTTTATACGGCGCAGTGAGTGAGCAAACTGTTTTGCAAATGGCCGCGGGTGCGTGTAAGGCCGCAGGGGCAGATATTTCGGTTGCAGTATCGGGTATTGCAGGTCCAGGTGGTGGCAGTACAGAAAAACCAGTAGGTTTAGTATGGTTTTGTATTCAAATTGGCGAGAAACAGTATCCGAGCCAACAGATATTCGCAGGCGATAGAGCGCAAGTTAGGTTGCAAGCTATTGTTTACTCATTAAAAACCATTATAGAAAAGATAAATTAATAAAATTAGCTTGATACTGTGATTTCATACAGTATACTTGTCTGCATTAGCCGGATTTGGAGAGTAAAATGAACGATAACAAACAAAAAGCGTTGGACGCTGCTTTATCTCAAATTGAACGTCAATTTGGTAAAGGCTCAATAATGAAATTGGGTGACAATAAAGCGTTAGATATTGATGCTATATCAACAGGCTCTCTGGGCATTGATATCGCATTAGGCATAGGTGGTTTACCTATGGGGCGTATTGTTGAGATTTATGGCCCTGAATCATCAGGTAAAACAACGCTAACATTACAAGTTATTGCTGAAGCACAAAAAGAAGGTAAAACCTGTGCTTTCGTTGATGCTGAGCATGCACTTGATCCAATTTATGCCCAAAAATTGGGTGTAAATATTGATGAGTTATTAGTTTCACAACCTGATACAGGTGAACAAGCACTTGAAATTTGTGACATGTTAGTACGCTCAAGCGCTGTTGATGTGGTTGTTGTCGATTCGGTTGCGGCATTAACACCGAAAGCTGAAATTGAAGGCGACATGGGTGATTCACACATGGGCCTACAAGCACGTTTAATGTCACAAGCATTACGTAAGCTAACTGGTAATATCAAACGTTCAAACACTTTATGTATTTTCATTAACCAAATCCGTATGAAAATTGGTGTTATGTTTGGTAACCCAGAAACCACTACTGGTGGTAACGCACTTAAATTCTACGCGTCAGTACGTTTAGATATTCGTCGTATCGGTTCTGTTAAAGAGGGCGACGAAGTGGTGGGTAACGAAACCCGCGTTAAAGTGGTGAAAAACAAAGTTGCTCCTCCGTTTAAGCAAGCTGAATTTATCATCATGTATGGTGAAGGCATCTCTAAGCATGGCGAGTTAATTGACTTAGGTGTTAAGCATAAGCTGGTTGAAAAAGCAGGTGCTTGGTATAGCTACAATGGTAGTAAAGTTGGTCAAGGTAAATCAAACTCAATTAAGTTCTTGAAAGAGAACCCTGATATTTCTAACGAGATTGAAGGTAAGTTACGTGATATGTTGCTATTAAAAGCAACAATTAAGCCTGACGATGTTGAAGATACAGTGTTAGCAGATGATGCTGAGCTTTAAAAGTATTTAATAAGCGCGATTTGACCCGCACTTAACATTAAAAAAGCCGCTAAATAATATTTAGCGGCTTTTTTGTATTTGTATTTTTGTTAGCGAGTTATAACTGCCAATTCACTGAGACAGTGAAGTTACGTGGTGCACCATAGTAGCCTTGCTCCCAATACAGGCTGTGGATGTATTTTTCATTGGTTACATTATTAATATTGAACGACAAACCGACATTATCCGTAATATCGTAAGTAGTCATAAGGTTTAAGATACCGAATGCATCTTGTTTGGTAACTGGAGTAACACCCAGTGCTGTAATTGGCTGAATGCGTTTAGTGTCATCTTGCCAGCGGTAATTTAAGCCAAATGTTAGCCCTTCAATCTCAGTCACTTTATGAGTGATGGCAAGTTTATACTGGTTTTTAGGGGTGTAATTCTTAACAAGCTCATCACCATCAATATTGATGGTGCTATAACTAAAACTAGTACTGAGGGTTTCAGTAATTTTACCGCTAAGCTCCACTTCAAAACCATCACTGTTAATACCATCAGCACCATAGTAACGGGTGTCATCAGGTTTTGAGCCTGGAATTGCAACCGCAAGGCCAACTTGCTTAGCATCAAAATAAGCAAGGGTAACAAACAGGTTACTGTCTAATAACTGTGCTTTTACCCCTATTTCACTGCTTTTACCTGTGATTGGATCGAGGTAATCACCATTGATCTCACGCTCAGTTTGCGGCACAAATGTTTCTGTGTAGCTGGCATACGCTGCTAGATCGTCGTTAATATCGTACACAGTGCCAAAATAAGGAATGGTTTTATCCGCTTTTTTATCTTTGGCAACACCATACGACATACCTTTAGATTGCCAGTTAACTTGGCTAACACCGGCTAAAAAGCTGAGTGAGTCGGTAGCACGAATACGCGTAGAAATATAAGCAGAACGTTGTCTGTTAGTAACATCACCACCGGTCAAACCATCCGTAAGCGTTGCCACTGGCGCTGCGCCATCCCAGCCACCAAGCTCTGGCATTGGAGGATAACCATTGCCTGTCGTGTTGTCATAAAGTGACTTATCATAATTATCCATATCAGCCTGGTTTACACCAAATGATAAATCATGCGCCATGCCGAATAAATCGAACTTACCCGCAACGTATAAATCAAAAATGTCGTGCTTGTCTTTATGGTCATACTCACTTGCATAACCCGTTAAGCCAAGGCCGGTTTCACGATCGGGAGTACCAAAAACGTAAAATAGCTCAGAATCTTGCTCATTTACTAAATGCGCGTAATTTGCTTTTAAAAACCAAGTATTAGTAATGTTTTGTTCAACTGAGACGAAAAGTTGCTCAGTAGAGTTATTCCAATATGACCAATCTGACGCTGTACTTGTCGATACATCAAAATTTGTTGCACTACCATCGCTATAATAAAGCGGTAATGCTCCCCAAAGCGGGCTGTCGGCATCTTTTTGTTGATTGACATAGTTTACCGATAAAGTCGTACTGTTGGTAAGCTGGCCTTCATAGGCAAGGTAATAAATGGTTTTGTCTTGTTCGTAGCGATCTAGGTATGAATCTGTTTTTTGTTTTGTAAACGCAACACGTACGGCCTGATTTTCAGTTAACGCCGTTGAGGCGTCGAGTTCCAAGCGTTTGTTACTCCATGAACCAAACGATGCAGAAGCGCTTACTTTTGTTTGATAAGTTGGCTTTTTAAGTACCATGTTAACGGTAGCTGACGGGTTACCTGCACCAGTCATCAAACCATTTGCGCCGCGAACAATTTCTACGCTTTCAAAAATAGAGGTATCAAGTGTACCTTGAATCGAGCCGTTATCTTGCGGGGTACCCATGCCATTTACTTGGAAGTTAGTAATTTCAAAACCACGGGCTTTAAAATATGTGCGATCTGTTTCTATTTGTTCAACAGTTACGCCTGGCGTGCTTTCTAGTACGGCATTAATATCATCGAGAGAGAAGTCGTCCATTAAGGCGCGCGATATAACAGAGATCGACTGCGGTGTTTCTTTAATTGTTAAGCCCAATTTGGTTGCTGACTGCGCATCTTCCGTAATGTAATTTTTATGGTGTTGTCCATACACAGCTATTTTTTCAAGGGATTCATGATTGTTATTTTCTTCGGTTGCGTGAACAACACCACTTATAGCTAGCGAAGTAAAAGCTGCTAATTTAGATAAACGTAAAAACTGCGGGGCAGACATGTGACATCCCATAAATTAAAAAGAAGTACGCAATTTAATCTAAATGCCAACGATTTGCAATTGCATTGTTGTGTTTTATTCGATAAAGAGTTTGATTTTGGAGTAATAAAAAAGCGGCCAAAGCCGCTTAAGGAAGTAATATAATTTTAGTTTTAGCTTAGAACGCGTATTTAACTGAGAACTGCAGGCGATCTAAATCACCATCAACGCCACTTTCTGTTTCGCGTTCTGCATGCTTTAACTCAGCACCAAACGTTAAACGTTTAACTGGTGAGTATAAAATATTAGCGCTATAGCTTTGGCTAGATTCAGTTGGGTCACCGGTAATCGTAAGCAAATCAGTGTTATTGTCTGCTGAGAAGAACGAGTAAAGGAATGTTGAGCGCCATTGGTTATTCCAATTGTGCTGGTAAGCAATAAACCCTGATGTAGAGTCAATTGCATCTAGCTCATCACCATTAAGCACTGCACCATGCGCAACATTTAAGCCAACGTAACGACCTAAGCCTTTACCTTGGGTAAGCATAAATTTAACGTTGTCTTGGCCAACTTTAAACATACCTGATGCACTAATGCCAATTGATGTTTCATCAGCGTCAAGGCCGCCCACTTTATAAGTAAGTTGACGAGCAAGCGCTGCAACCACTAAGTTACCCCAATCAGCAGTATGTGTGTAACGTGCTGTGAAATCCGGTAATGATGCATCATCGGTTACAGCCATACCATTTGAAGTTGTAATTGTACTTTCAGGGTTTTCTAGCGAGAAAGACCATGCGCCAGTTGTGTATTTAACTTGTGCTTGGCGAACAAATACCGTGCCTTCAGCTGGACCTACAAAATCAAGAGTTTCAGGCAGTGCACCAACATTTTGGAAGTTTGACCATGTTTGACCAAACAACCAGCCGTCGTAAGAAATAAATGCGTGGCGAATACGTGGCGCATATGAGTTAGAAACGCGTTCATTACCGCCAGCAGCAGATGCTAAAAAGTCTATTTCGATTTTACTACTTATGGTTTTGCCGTTGTCTAGGAGTGTTGATGTGCCAAAATTAAAACGAGACTGACGTGCGTGCATATCAAATACAGCATCAGAGTTGTTGTCGGCACCGACTGTTAATGTACTTGGTACATAAAAGTCACGCCCTACATTTGTTCCTGCAGGCGCGCCAGCTGAATAATCACTCCACATTGCATCGAGTTTTATATAACCACCATAAGTAACATCAGTGCCACCAATCGTTGCGGCTTGTGCTGTAGCTGAGAGCGCGCACAATACGGCAGTGGCAGTAAGTGTTTTTAATACTGTTGATTTTGTTGTCATAGTCAAAGTCCTATTCGGGGCTGCTTGTTGCATCATGATACTTGTGTTGTGATACCACTTTTGATTAAGTATGCTTTTTACTCAATTACCTATTGGTCTATTAGACTAAGGTGGCAAGCTTGCTACCCTAGTTTAAACATATCATTAACATTTTGTATTAATAGCGTAAAATGATGAAATTTTAAAACAATTAGAGCGTTCAGTGAAATAAATCAAAGATAATACAACTAAGGTCTAATACTTTCGCCCGCTATGCTGGGTGATCCTTAAGATAGGCCTTAGGCAAGTAATTAAAATGGAGACGACTATGTCACAAAGTATCTATCCAGTTCCTGCACATATCAAGAATGCAGCCTTAGTTGATAACGATAAATATAATACACTTTACAAGCAATCTATTGATGATCCAGAAGGTTTTTGGGCAGAGCACGGTAAACGTCTCGATTGGTCAACACCTTTTACTAAAGTAAAAAATACCTCTTTTGATAAAGGCCATATCAGTATTAAATGGTATGAAGATGGCGAACTTAATGCTTCGTATAACTGTATTGACCGCCATCTGGCAACTAAAGCAGATAAAACGGCATTGATCTGGGAAGGCGACGATCCATCGCAAAGTGAACATATTTCTTATCAACAGCTGCATGACGAAGTGGCAAAATTTGCCAATGGTTTGAAAAAACTCGGTGTTAAAAAAGGCGATCGTATTGCTATTTACATGCCTATGTCACCGCAAGCTGTTTATGCAATGCAAGCATGTGCGCGTTTAGGTGCAATTCACTCGGTAGTCTTTGGTGGTTTCTCACCATCAGCAATTGCTGATCGTATTAAAGATTCTGGTGCTAAAATTGTTATTACTTCTGATGAAGGGCGTCGTGCAGGCAATACAGTGCCGCTTAAAGCAAATGTTGATGAAGCCGTTGCACAACAGTCGGTCACTACCATCGAACACGTTGTTGTACATCAGTTAACGGGTGGCGAGGTACAATGGCATGAACATGATGTATGGTGGCATGATTTAGTTGCTGATCAAGCCCCAGACTGTGCACCAGAGCCGATGAATGCAGAAGATCCACTCTTTATTCTTTACACTTCAGGTTCAACAGGTCAGCCTAAAGGGGTGGTTCATACGACTGGTGGTTATTTAGTATATGCATCGATGACTCACGAATATGTGTTTGATCTAAAAGAAGATGATATCTTTTGGTGTAGCGCCGATGTGGGCTGGATCACAGGTCACAGTTACATTGCTTACGGCCCATTAGTTAATGGTTGTACGCAAGTCTTATTTGAAGGTGTACCCACTTACCCAACCGCAGGACGTATGGGTGAAGTAGTCGATAAGCATAATGTTACAATTTTATACACAGCGCCAACGGCAATTCGTGCACTGATGGCCAAAGGCGATGAACCAACAGCGACCTCAAACCGCGATAGCCTACGTATTTTGGGCTCGGTGGGTGAGCCAATCAACCCAGAAGCATGGACTTGGTATTACGAAAACATGGGTAAAGGTAACTGCCCAATTGTTGATACTTGGTGGCAAACTGAAACTGGTGGCATCATGATCACACCTTTACCAGGTGCAATTGATATGAAGCCAGGTTCTGCAACCCGTCCATTCTTTGGTATTGCGCCAGCATTATTTGATGCTGAAGGTAATGCTCTGGAAGGCGCAGTTGATGGTAACTTAGTTATTCTTGATAGCTGGCCATCACAAGCTCGAACAGTTTATGGCGATCATGAACGTTTTGAACAAACTTACTTCTCTGCTTATCCGGGTGTGTACTTTACTGGAGACGGTTGTCGCCGTGATGAAGATGGTTACTACTGGATCACCGGCCGTGTTGATGATGTATTAAACGTATCAGGACATCGCTTAGGTACTGCCGAGATTGAGAGTGCACTGGTTGCTCACCCTGCGGTTGCCGAAGCTGCTGTAGTAGGTTACCCGCACGATATTAAAGGCCAAGGTATTTATGTTTACCTAACGCCAAACGAGGGTGTAACGGTCAGTGACGAATTAACCAAAGAGGTACGTAATTGGGTTCGTAAAGAGCTTAGCCCAATTGCATCGCCAGATATGATCCAATGGTCACCAGGTTTACCTAAAACCCGCTCAGGTAAGATCATGCGTCGTATTTTACGTAAGATCGCTGCAAATGAGCACGAGCAATTAGGTGATACCTCAACACTTGCAGACCCTGGTGTGGTTGATGAATTAATCGAGAACCGATTAAATCGTTAAATATGCGTTAAAAACTTGATTAGAAGTTGATTCTAAACGTAGTATATCGGCTGTCAGCTATTTGATAGATGGCAGCCGAATTCATTAGGAGTGAACCATGAGTCAGTTTTTAATAGCGGATGACCACCCGTTATTTCGCGAAGCACTAAAAGGGGCATTAACGGCAAAGTTTGATGGTTTAGAGGTTTTTGAATCTGAAAATTTTGAAACTACATTGCAAGTGCTTAGTGAACAAGAAGATTTAGATATCTTACTACTAGACCTACATATGCCCGGCAGTGGCGATTTATATGGCCTAATTCGCATTCGTGAAGATTATCCAAGCTTGCCAATTGCTGTTGTCTCTGGCAGTGAAGATATCAATATTGTTTCAAAAGTTATGAGCTACGGGGCGATGGGATTCATTCCTAAGTCATCATCATCAGATGATATTGCCGGAGCAATTAATCAAATACTCGATGGCGATGTATGGCTACCACCTGAGCTTAAAGACAAAGTAGCGAGCGTTACCAATGAAGATAAAGAAATCGCCGCTCAAGTAGCCTCCCTTACCCCACAGCAATATAAAGTGCTGCAGTACTTGCACGAAGGTTTGTTGAATAAACAGATCGCTTATGAACTACATATTTCAGAAGCAACGATCAAAGCGCACATCACCGCGATATTCCGTAAGCTTGGAGTGTATAACCGCACGCAAGCGGTGTTGATAGCTGCAAAATTACAACTCGAACCTATCGAGCAAACACATTAAGTACAGTATAAAAGTGTCAATAATAATAAAAATAAAGAGGCGTTGCGCCTCTTCATTCTACTCTATTTCTAGAGCCTAGCTAAATACGACGGTTCTATTACCATTAATAAATAGCTTATGTTCTGATGCTAATTGCAGTGCCTTACAAAACACTGTTTTCTCTACATCTTTGCCCATTTTAGCCATCATTTCGGCAGTGTTTGCGTGGTTTACATGGGTGACGTCTTGCATAATAATCGGCCCTTCATCGAGCTCATTATTAACAAAATGCGCTGTTGCACCAATGATCTTAACTCCTCGTTCAAATGCCTGATGATATGGTTTTGCACCGATAAAAGCAGGTAAAAATGAATGATGAATATTGATAATTTTACCATCAAAGCGGCCTACAAATTCAGGACTTAAAATCCGCATATATTTGGCAAGGCCAATGATATCGGGATTGTAGCTGGCAATTAAGTCACCCACTTGCAGGTCGTGTTCAGCGCGTGATAGCCCTTCATGGCTGACCACATGAAACGGCACATCAAAGCCCTTCGCCAATGGCGCTAAGTCAGGATAATTAGCAATCACAGCCAATACTTCAATATTCAGTGCTTGCTCAAATTGCTTTAGCAATACGCCCCCTAAGCAGTGGGCTTCTTTAGTCGCTAGTAACACCACTTTAGTTTTCTCGTCAGTGTGCAGTGCTAATTGCGCGCCATCGGGTAACAAAGCTTGTAATTGATTTAAAAAATCTGGATCTGGTTGGCCCGTTAGTTCAGTGCGCATAAAAAAGCGCTGAGCATCTTTATCTACAAATTCATTATTGCGGGTAATATTTAAATTATGCTGATGACAAAGTCCGGTGATTTTCGCTATTAAGCCGACATCATCGGCACATTGCGTGGTTAGTATCGTGTTCATTTTTCCTCATTCTAATCCCGTGAACAGTGGCTCCATTATTTGTTAATTTGTCACAATAGCAAGGGCTTTATTGAGAAATTCAGTATTACCTAAATTGCTATAAGTGGAAAATAAAAAAATATTTTAATTTTGTGAGAAATTATTATACAGATTTCGTTATGGGTTATTTATTGTTCATTATCTTATTATCGTCAGGTAGACAAAATATAACAACGAAAGGGATAATTTTATGAATCTAATTAAATCAATGCTTGCGGCATCTATTTCGCTGGCTTTATTGTCTGGCTGTGAATCTGATTTTGTTGATCACCCTGATGAGCCTATAAATACCGCACCAGTTATTAGCGTAAGCGATACAGCAGTAGTTGAAAAACAAGCTATTTCAATCAGTGCCACAGTGCAAGATGAAGGCCCCGTTACTTATCTTTGGAGCCAAAATGCAGGGTTGTCAGTTGCATTAGAGAACACCAATACAGGGACTGTTAGCTTTATTGCGCCAAGTGTTAGCGAAGATAAAAAAATATCTTTAAATTTAACTGTTACAGACAGTGAAGGTTTAACGAGTGAAAAAAATGTTGTAGTTGATATTCAACAGCAGCTGGTTAAATTATCACTGGAAGGCATAGCAACAGATTCCCCCTTAATTGACGCGGCTATAAAAGCCAAAATAGGATCGCAAGAGTTCACGACAACGACAAATAGCGATGGTTATTATAGCTTAGAGTTAGCACTTGACGATGATGCTGATATGAGTCAATTGGTGACAATTGAAGCACAGGGTAAAGAGCAACAACAAGCCGCTTTGTTGCAGTCACGACTAATGAGCTTTGCAAGCTTAAAAACGAAAGCGGGCGATGACGCTGTACTTACTAATGACGAAGACTTTTCGGTAAATATTACTAATCTAACCACAGCAAAGTCGGCGCTTTTGGCGCGAGAAAATTTATTCGTAGACATTAAAAGCGAGCAAGACTTGAAACGCTTGTCGAATGAGATTAGTGCTGATGAGCTCGTTAAGGTTGCTACGGCTATAAAAGTTATTTTGGACAAATCAACGAGCAATGAATTATTTGCTTTACCCAAGGGAGTAAATAATGTTTTAGAGCTGGCTCTAGATAATGAAAAAATGACTCAGTACATTAAAAAAGTGGAGCAAACGCCCGAGTTTAGCCTGGCCCAAGAAGAAATGCTAGCTGATGAGAAGGTTGTTCAGTCTACAAAGACTAATAACATTAAAACTTTTTACTATAATCGTGGCAATTTATCTATTAATCAAGTTATTGAATTAGATAACGACGGCACTGGTCGTTACCTTCTTCAAAATTATGATGGTCGCTTCGACTGGATATATCAAAACGATGTGTATACCTTAAATAATCCTGAAGGTTTTTATGCTTATCAGACTACTGCTGATATTGAAATTGATGGTGAAACAAAGCGGGTTCGCCAAGAGGTTACTACTTATAAAGTAGAGCTAAAGTTAATTGCGGCAACTGAAAATGGTTTTTTAGTCAAAGAAACTGAGTATAAAAATGTAGAGTACCCAGATGGTGAGTTAGAAAATTATCAACTCACTAACGAGTCTATCCTTAAAGTATTCACTCAAAATGAGCAAGTTGATTTTACCTTCGCGCAAACTCAAAACCCTATTGCATTGCCTGCACCGCATATTTTCGTTGATCAAGTATCTCTTGGTGCGATTACGTTAATGTTAAATGACGATGGAACAGGTGCTGTTTCAGAGCTTGGAAATACGCCTATTACTTGGCGAATGATAGAAGATAATAACAAACAGTCATTACATATCACACTGAGTGATTACGATAATGAAACAATACTATTTAGGCAATTAACAAGTGATGGTGATATTGCAACGTTTGCTGCATTTAGTGAATTTGACGGAATTAAAAATGCGAGTGTAGGTACTGGCAGCATTATCGACGAATCAGAGACATTCAATATTGCAACAATCCCTGGAATATATAGCTACAACTTTGATGGTAAGAGTTTAGATGAGTTTTGGTTTGAGCTTTGGCCTGATGGCAAAGCTATTTCGATGAGTGTGTACGACAGCAATGAGGATGGGCAATTATCAGTTGCTGAAAGTCGAATTTATGCTGGTAACTGGCATCTTGATGATGACATTCTTACAATAACGCGAAACCTAAATGGACGAGATGATTGTTACTACGTTGAGCAAGATCCTAATTGCTGGTTGTGGAATACTCGGCAATGGAAGCTAATTGAACAGATCGAAGATACTATTTATGTAAATAACATGCATCAATTTACCTATAGCCAAGGTGAGGAACCAAGAGAGAAAACGTTCGATAATCGCAAGTTTAATCGAGCAACTGAGCGGCCTATTTCGTCTCCACTACCTGATGAAATTTTACAACAGATAGGCTATCAGCCCCCTGTTTCTTTGACTGGCCTAATTAGCCCTAATAACTACTTGGGTAAGCGTTTGTATTTTACAGATCATGATTATAAAGTGGAAGGCGAGCTTGGTTATTTTCAATTTGATGACAATAACTCATTTCAATATTATCAAGATAACAACCTATCAACAGGGACTTACCAGATATTTTCTGATAATCAATTAATATTACGCGATGGTTCATCATTAATGTATGGGGCTAATTATAGTTTATTAATTGGCTCGAGTAATGTGGTAATTGCTACTTTTGAAGAGCATATTTGGCCGCATTTTACTAGCGAAAACGATGCCAAAGAATACATGAGTATTGTTGCCGACAATAAACCAGTAAGTAACGTCGAACATTTAATCGGGCGCGATATATATATGGTCGACCGAGATCGAGATGATCAGTGGGTGGTTAGTTATTTGAAGTTTGATGAAGATAAAATCACAATTTATAGTGATGAAAGTTTCACAACCATTAATACAGAGCTTGATTACAGTGTTGATGACACAGGCATGATTAGCTTCCCGGATGATCAAAATACAATGTACTTATCGTTAGTGACTGATGAGTTTAATATTATTATTACTAATGATGTAGGAAATAGCAGTAAAGATTTTAACTATTTCTTATTTGATCAGCAAAAAGCAAAAGATTTTGTTAACAACACAAATGCATTAAGAGAAAGCGCACAGCGTTAACTCCACTTACAATCTTTTAGTTTTAACAAAAATAAAGCGCGATAATTTTTATCGCGCTTTTATTCGTTTTAGTGGCCTGCAAAATTACCGTCGCAGAGATTTTATATCACGTAAAATGTGTAAATGTTAGGTTATAAGGCCGACGCGGGGTAAACCCTTAAAAGAACGGGGGTAAACCCGCTGTTATGGTGTTGTATGGAGGTGATTGTGGCTCGTTTAATTTTTTGTTGTTTGATGGTTGGTGTTTTACCAGGGTGCGCGATGAGTGACCCATCTGCAGAGATTGATGAAAATCAGTATGTATATCCTTATAAATGTACACATAAAGGAGAGGTTGAATATCATTCAATCACGGCACGTGAGCCTTTAAGTAAAGCGTTTTTAGCTAAAATGCAAAATGCATTGCACGAGGGCTTTGAGCTAGACCCTAATAGTTGCGTGCCTGTAGAGGCAATACCAGACGCTAAGAATAAGTAATTCGTCTCAACGATTTAGTAACGCCATTAAGACAGATAAAAATATTTTAAATTTATGAGAAAAATTTAACTGCTATTCGTGTCTGTCATTGTTGTGATTTCTTCGTAAAATTTATTTAGCTATAAATAATAACTATCTAAGGAATTACATGAAGTTACAGTTTGAATCACCTAAAGTTAAAACATCAATTTTATTCACGTTCAGTCTTCTTCTATCTGCTTGTGGAGGTGGTAGCGATGACTCACAAACTACAAAATCTGATGCAGATAAACAGCCAGATAAAGTAGAAGCGTCGCGCTTAGTGTGGGAAAAATTATTACCAACAACAAGCTTTGCTTATTACTCGTCACCGGCACTTAGTGCTGATGAGCAAACAATTTATATAGGCACAGCTAAGAATGTACGCAATGACCCCGCAGGCAGTGATTTGATGGTAGCTTATAACCGCAATGGCAGTGAAAAGTGGCGTTACACTTTGCCTAATGGTGAAGAAGTGCGTTCAAGCCCTGTTGTACATAATGAAAATATTTATTTCACTGTTGATAAGCGAGTAGGTGAGTTTGAAAAAGCATATCGCGATTTAGTAGCTCTAAATAGTAGCGGCGAGCAAATGTGGCGTCAACGCGTATCTGATTATGGCTTTCAAACAGGTTCTGGTTTAACCAAGGTTGCGGCTTTTGAAGGCCAAGTTATATATACCGGTTTAGATATCCGCGCTTTTAATGCGCAAACGGGTGAGAGCTTGTTTGAGCGTTTATGTAACTGTGCAGAGCGACAAGACCGATTTGTAAATGGAGCGGTAAATCACAATGGAGAATTGGTATTTTATGATGAAGGGCGCGTACTTAAGCTTGATTTAAATAGTTATGAGTTAGTTGGCGAATTCAAAGATATAGACACCTTTGAAGGTGACTTGGTTTACTCTACTCCAGCTATTGATTCTAACAATAATATTTACTTTGGGTCTGAAGCCGGAGTTTTATACAGCTTTGATGATAATTTGGATCTTCGTTGGCAGTTTGAGTTACCAAACCCGCAGGTGTTCGAGGCGCCATACATTCGCTCATCGGTAGCGATAGATGAGTCGCGTAGTACGATTTATTTTGGTACAAAAAATAATGATGATAGTGAGTTTTACGCACTCGATATCAATGATAAAAGTATAAAATGGCAGGTGGCAATTACCGGTGATGTTTATGTGTCTCCTACCATTGGCGATAATGGTAATGTGTACTTTTCTTCAGAAAGTAATTTACTTTATACATATAAACCAGATGGCACGCTTGCATGGCAATATGATTTAAAAGCAAATGTAACTTGGTCTTCTCCAGCTATCGATAGTCAGGGGGTTTTATACATAGGTACTTTATCTGAAAGTAATGTATCGGCCGCAAGTGCAACAGGTAAGCTTGTGGCTATTCAAACCGACAGCACAGGTTTAATGCCTAATACTTGGTCTAAAATTCACCGGGATAATCAAAATAGTGGCGTGGTTAAGTAATCTCAGACCAACTTTATGAACAAGAAGCTGCCAAAGCAGCTTCTTGTACTTTAAAGATCTTTAATTCGTTTTTGAACCATTTCAATAAACTGACTATCCTCGCCATATTGTTTGGCAAATATTTTAATCGCTTCCTGTCCATTTTCTTTAGCTTTTTGCTTATTATTGAGAGCGACTTCAACAGGTATGCTATTAACAAGAACAATTCCACGCCTTGGGTGATCCATACCATATTCATTAGTAACTAAGTTGAGTAAATCAGCGAATGCTTGCTTTGCTTTTGAGTATTGCTCAGTGAATCGGTAAACTAATGCTAAACCGTTTAGGGCACCCAATTTTAGGTGGGAATCACTTTGATTAAGCTGAGCATCAATCGCAAGTGCTTGCTCAAAGTTCCTCTTAGCGGCCTTATAATCCTTTGCGTCTAATTGTGCATTGCCTAAGTAGACATAGCTAAAGCCCGTATCTGTATGAGCGGATGGATAGAAATTCTCTAGAGTTTGTGTTACCTCTTTCAGTGTTAAAATTGCCTTCTCTGTTTCTTTTAACTCTGCGTAAGTATTCGCTAGATTAGCTAGTTGCTCGGCTATCAAAGGGTGGTTTTTACTATATATTTTAATACTCTTTGCTAAACTAGAATCAAAATATTTTAGTGCTTCTTCGTATTTACCCATGTTGTGAAAGATAATGGCTATTTCATGTTCTGCTAAAGCAATACTCACGTCATCTTCAGGAAAATATTCGGTAATAATACTTAGCGCTTTTTCGCGTAATTCTAGCGATTTAGGGTAGTTAGATAAATGCACTAAATTGATGGCTTGATCAGTTAAAATCAACGACTCTAATTTTTTATCGGGGTTAAAACCCAATGATTTAGTATATAACTCATTCGCTTTTTTATAATTTTCAAGGCCAGCATAAATTCTACCGAGTAATTGATAATACCTTGCTTGCTTTTGATTATCGTGGGTTAAGGGTTCTTGTAAGTGATGTTTAGCTTGCTCGAATTGACTAAGTTGGATTAAATTCTCTGCTATTTCACTGGCTAACCAAAAATCGTTTTCGTTTTCTTCTAGTTTAATATTTAGCGCTTGTTGGTAAGCATTGTTTGCACTTTGGTATTCTCCTAGAGCTGTTAATGAGTCGCCTATTTTTTTATTTAATCTATAAATAATTTCAGGGTTGTTGTTAAACTCAGTGTGTGTTTTTTGTTGTTGTTTTAGGAGTAAGTCTTTGGCCAGTATTGGTTGCCCTTTGTTTACTTCAGGATTGGCTTGCTCAAATGTATTGAACATAAACTCAAGAATCGATTGCGATAGCTGCTGCTCTTTCATAAGTGATGTATTTTGAGCCCATAGAACTGATGTAAAGCTTATTGAAGCTATAATCAGTGCGGATGCTAGCATTACTGGAATAGGGTGACGTTGTGAATATTTTTTTAAGACATAGTGTTTGCTTTGTAAAATACTAATAGGTTTATTATTTAAAACGCATTCTAGCTCAACCTTTAATTGTGATGAGCTTTCATAACGTTCAGTTACATCATTCAGGGCTTTATTAGTAATGCATTTTATTTCGTAGCTAGGTTTTTGAACTAAATTTTTTAATACTTTTCCTAAACTATATACATCACTTTGGGTCGTAAGAGCTTGGCCTGCAAGTTGTTCTGGGCTGGCATATTCTTGACTTAAAGCCTTGATATATTCATTAACAACGAAGTCAGTTTGCTCATTATTTATCGTACGAGCAACACCAAAATCAACGAGTTTTGGCTCACCTTGTTTGTTAACAAGTATATTGGATGGTTTTAAATCTGCATGGATTACACGGTTCTGGTGAGCATAGCTGACGGCATCACACACTTTACAGAATAAAAGTAGTCGCTGTTTAGTATTTAAGTTTTGCTCTTGGCAGTAACTTAAAAAGGTCGTACCTTCTATGTATTCCATTACCATATACATGCCAAACTCACATTCGCCAGCATCCAGTACGCCTGCTATATTTGGATGGTTTAGCTTTGCTAGATATTGCGCTTCACGGGTTAGGTTTTGCGGGCCATGCAATACAGTAATGGTGGGGTAGACGATTTTTATTGCAACTTTTTGCTCAAACTTCCCGTCATTTCGGCGAGCTAAATAAACAACGCCCATACCTCCAGAGCCTATTAATGCCTCTAATGTGAAGTGGCTAATGTGCTTACCTATTAAACTTTCTATTTTTTTATTTTCATTTAAAAGTTCTGTTGAATGGCTTATTGATTGATGAAACTGTGTTTGTTGTAAGTTTTTATTGTGAGCTAAGATAAGTTGTTTGGTTTCGTTGAGCATGTCATTACTTATATTTTTTATACCATCCAGCCCTTCCATTAAGTTGTTTGGGTGCTCTTTAAGTAAGTATTCAAATAGACTAAGTGAGTCGCTAAATTTCATTATTCTTCTTCTTTTATTTGTTAATATTCTATGTGCATTCTTATAAACGCTTTAGCAGCATCTAACTCGCGATAAATAGTAGCAAGTGAGACCTTGAATTGTTTAGCTAGCACTTTAGTATCTAGGCCCAAAAAGTAATGTTGAGAGAATATTTGAGCTTTTTGCGGATGATTTTTTTCTAGATGATTTAGGGCGCTATCTAATGCTAAAAAATCCTCTTGGTGTTTTAGTTGATCGTTTTGTTGCTGGATTTTTTCTGCGTTAGGAGTGCGTTTGAGAGTTTGAAACTTGCGAATTTCATCGCGTAAAATATTACGGATAAATACACTTAAATAAGTATTAAATTGTGTTTGGTGATTAATGCTTTGTTGTGGCGGGATTAATTCAATAAGTGACTGATGTAGTAGCGATCCAGTATGCGGTAAGTGCTGCAATACATAGGTTGAATCGATTTCATTACGGTAACCTTCTAAATGTACATGACAAACTTGTTTCAGGTGGTAGTAAAGCCGAGCTTTAAGTTCATCAGCACTTTGCGGGCAACCATTTTGCCAGCCATTGATTAGATCTTCTAATGATGCCTGCATCGATCTTCCTTATTTCGATATTTCAATTAATAAGGTACATTTGCGGGACTTTAATTACAAGTGTTAACTTAATGTTCGTTAATCAATTCTCTCAGCTGTGAGGGAGTCGTCCCAGTCCAGCGTTTAAATGCGCGGCGAAAGTTAGTTAAGTCGCTAAAGTTAAGTTCGCCTGCTAGGGTTTCGTTACTTTGCGCTAAAGTGGCGATATTAAACACCGCGGTTTGGCGATTGATACAATCTTGCAAGGCGCTAAAACGAGTATGATGTTGTTTTAGTTTTCGCTTAAAAGTGGCGGGGCTCATAGCGAAATGCTGGGCAACTGTTTCGAGGTTTTGTTGTGGTTGAGCGCCAATATGATTGCGCACTAATTGCAGCCAAGGCGCAGCGGGTAAAGGGTGCTGCTTTATGGTTGCTAATGATTGCTGCAGCAGGCTCGGACAGCTATCTATTAAGTGTTTGTTATAAAGTTCATCACTAATACTGACCATAAATAATTGTTGTGAAAACTTGCAGTTGGCTTGTAGGTTTGTTTGATATTGCTCTATGTGTGAGGGCTGCGCATAGGGAAACGAAAAACATAAATCACTGTTATTACCTATTCGCCATTTACATGTTGCAGCGATAAAACTGGCAAATAATTCGCAGCAAAATTGTTCTACGGCTGCATTTATTGCCCCGAAGCTGAGGTTGATAATGAAGTAATGTCGGCCTTGATGGTATTTATGTTCGGCATTAAATAAGTTAAAGCCATGCAAAGGAGTGCGTGTGAGTAGTTTTTGCAGTGTGCGTAAACTTTCTGCTTGAGAAAATGCGCTATATAACGGATTGTGATTAAGTAGTTTTCGCCCTAGTAAAAAACTGAGTTGGTGTTGATTATCAAATTGACGACAGTTTTCTTGTAATCGATAAAATTGCTCAACACTGATCGAAGCCGTTCCAGCTGCAAAATCTTGATAAAATAATCGAGTTCCTTTGAGTAACTTATCAGGGTGTACCCCTCGGTGTTTGGCTAAATCAACTAATTGCGCTGCCCATGACTGTAAACCTTGATAAGGAGAGTCGATATAACTGCTGTTACTAAGGCTTGCACTCACGCAGTATGTCCATGTAAGTTTTTGTTCGTTAGTAATTTTTGATGCAATTGACTGAGTAAACCAGAGGTCGAATCACGGTGCGTTGCGGCTACTAAACTGGTGTGTACTTTTTGTTTGTAGCTCACTGCTTTGTCGCTGCTATTAAACGAAAACGCTTCTAAAGCACTGACTAACGATACGCTTAGCTGCTCTGCGACAGCGAGTTCGGTATTGGGCAACATGACAATAAAGCAATCACTGGCGTAACGGCAGACTAAATCTTGTTCACGTACATTCAAGGTGATCACTTGAGCAAACTCTTGTAACAGCTTATCGCCTTCTGCATCACCAAATTGACGATTAAACCGATCAAACTGAGCAATATCTAACATCAGTAATGAAAATCCATGCAGGCTATGGTGGAGCAAATTTAGCTCGCGGCTGATCTGGCTTTTCATATAATCGGCGCTAGCTAGTCCGCTGATAGCATCACTGAGTTGATGCTCTCGATAAAAGCGCTCGCGATTACGTAATTGTTGATTAATGGTCATTTGCTCTTGGTGCCAATGATACAAAGCCATGGTCATTAAAATCATCCCAAATGGTGCAGGAATGGATTCAATAGTACTGAGCCATGCTTGTTCATTGCTGTAATATACAAATTCATCAATAAAATCGAGGGTCATCGATAGATTCATAATCGCAAGGCCTGAGAATAATAAGTTAGTTACTCGTCCCTTTGGCCTACTTAATAGAATAAAAAAGATCCACAGCAGGGTCATGGCAGTAATACCGCCTTCGCCACCTACATCAAACCAATCGATCTGGCTATGGCCTTTATAGTGACCGTAGCTAAGTGTCAGGGTTAATACGCTGGTTAACATCACCACTAAGATAAGCAGTAATGAGCGATGTAATTTTAAAAATGATAAATTCATTGTCAGCTCAATAGGTATATTTGATAGGCAGAATAAGCAAACAGCTTAAACACCACTAGGGTCAGATTAGCTCACAGTGATGACATATTTTTTACGTTGGCAACTTTTCAAACGGATTATTGTTGATTTTTGAATTAAAAAACCATAAAAACAGGGGGTCAAATCAGCTCATTTTGCCGTATTTAACTACTTAAAATGCCCTTACAATGGCTAATTATCAAGGACGTAACGGGTACTGACATATTTCTTTCATGATTGCCCCTTAGGGTGTTGCTGCGAGCCAAGCATGGCCAAGTAAACAATCAAAATCATTAGCAGCAACCAAGAGAACAATTATGAACCCTTTTATCAAATCGAGTATTGCATTAGCGTGTTGTGGTATTTTATATGCGACCCCAGCCTTAGCGGATGGTCGTGTGCAAGGTCGCATCACTGACGCCAGCCAAAGTGTGTATTTTGGTGGCGCGAAAGTATCGGTTAAAGAGTTAAACTTAAATACGGTAAGTAACCGCGATGGTTCTTTTTCATTTAATAAGTTGCCAGCGGGTGATTACACCCTAGTGGTTGATTACATTGGTGCCCCCTCGGTAGAACAAAAAATTACGGTGGTTGATTCACAAGTTTTTACACAACAAATTATAATTGGTGAGCAACAAGAAGCCATCGACAATATCATTGTTTATGGCCAAAGTGCTGGCCAAGCAGGCGCAATTAACCGCCAAAAAAACGCAACTAATTTAAAATCGGTAGTCAGTGCAGACTCGATTGGCCAGTTCCCTGATCAAAACGCAGCAGAAGCATTACAGCGTTTACCGGGTATTTTTATCGCTCGCGACCAAGGTGAAGGGCGATTTGTTGGTATTCGCGGTATTGATCCAAATTTAAACAACGTTACGGTTAATGGCTTAAATGTGCCGTCGCCTGAGGCCGGTGTTCGCTCTGTGGCGATGGATGTATTGCCAAGTGAACTAATTCAAAGTTTAGAAGTAAGTAAAACTGTTACCCCAGACATGGATGCCAGTGCTATTGGTGGCTCTATCGAAGTAAAAAGCTTAAGTGCCTTTGATAAAGCAGGTGAAAGCTATAGTTTTACTGCACAGGGCTCATATAACGAATTAGAGTCAAAAACTAGCCCGAAGCTTTCAGGTAGTTACACTAATGTTTATGAGCTTGATGGTGGTCTTGATCTAGGTGTAGCAACAGCTATTTCGTGGTTTAAGCGTGATTTTGGTTCACGTAATATGGAGACCGACGGTGGTTGGAGTGAATTTGATGTTGAAGATGCAGCAACTGGCGACAAGGTCTCATTATTTGGCGCTGAAGAAATTGAGCAACGCCAGTATCAAATTACCCGTGAGCGTTTAGGTGCAGCACTTAATTTAGATTTACACAGCGGCGCCACTGATAAATATTATTTACGCACACTATATAGTGACTTTTCTGATGATGAGTATCGCCAACGTAATGAGTATAAGTTTAGCGATGGCAAACTATTAGATAGCAACGAGAGTGGTGTAAACTTTAGTGGTGCAGAAATGGACCGCGATACCAAAGACCGTTATGAAGAACAAAGTATTCTTTCACTGGTACTTGGTGGTGAAAATCAATTAGATAATTGGTTTGCTGAATATAATGTTGGTTATTCTAAATCAGAAGAAAAAGAGCCAAACCGCTTAGATGTGACCTTTGCTGGTAAAGATATTGATATGGGCTACATTGCGCGCGTTGATACTCCATTATTAAGCCAATCGACTAATGCCCACGATTTAAGCCTGTTTGAGATGGATAAAATTGAAGCGGCCAATAACCTTAGTGAAGACGAAGAGCTTAGCTTTAAACTCGACTTCAGCCGTGATTTTGTGTGGCAAAATAATAATGGTGAATTTAAGTTTGGTTTTAAACATCAAAATCGCGAAAAGCGTAATGATGTAAAGGTTGCTATTTATGATGGCGACTTTTTAGATGCTCTTGGTAGCGACTTTGTCGCGCCTGCACCTGACTTTGATTTGGGAAGTTTTGGACCGGGCCTTGATCGCGGCGCGATTCAAGCCTTTG
Organism: Pseudoalteromonas sp. SG44-8; assembly: GCF_014164125.1. Classification (NCBI taxonomy): domain Bacteria; kingdom Pseudomonadati; phylum Pseudomonadota; class Gammaproteobacteria; order Alteromonadales; family Pseudoalteromonadaceae; genus Pseudoalteromonas; species Pseudoalteromonas sp. SG44-8. The sequence goes on from NZ_JACJEQ010000022.1 coordinate 58,633, forward strand.
TGAGAAAAAATAAAGAGGCGTTTGCTTTCAATAGTAATGAGTCACAAGTTGAATCTGATGGTCAAAGTTATGTAAGTAATGAAGATATTACCGCCGCTTATGCGATGGTTAGCATGGATATTGATAAGTTACATGTTGTCGCGGGCGTGCGTTATGAAGGTACTAAGTTTGAAACGCAAGGTAACCAAGTTGACTTAGTAGTCGATAAAGTAAGTGATACAGAAACTGTTACCACAACGCCTTGGCAAGTAAGTCAAGATTATGACTACTTTTTACCAAGCTTAAATTTACGCTATAACATCAGCGATAAACTAGTGACCCGTTTTGCTTACACCAATACTATCGCGCGGCCAACCTTTAGCGATTCGGCCGCTTACCAATTAATTGAAACTGAAACAGTTGAAGATGAAGGCGTAATGGTTACAGAGCGTAAAGCTGAAGTCGGTAATCCAGCTCTCGACCCTTATGAATCAATGAACTTAGACGCATCAATCGAATATTATCCTGGTTCAATTGGGGTGTTATCTGCTGGTGTTTTCTATAAAGACATCGACAACTTTATTATTCAACAAGAAGTACAAGATAACGGTGATTGGGATGGTTTTGACGAAGTAGTGCAAATGGTTAATGGCGGTAAAGCGTCATTAACGGGGATCGAGCTAAACTGGAACAAAACCTTTAAATCAGGATTTGTGCTTGGTGCAAACGGAACCTTTATTGATGCGGATGAAAAATTACCAAATCAAGCAGACACAGTGGCAAATATCATTGTGGGCTTTGAAAATCATGCTATTAGCACTCGTTTAAGCGCATCATATAAGAGTGAGAGTTTCCAGTTTGATGATGCTGATATGGCGGTTTATGAAGATAGCCACATGCAATTGGATTTCAGCAGTAAATATTACTTAAACGATAATATGAACGTGTATTTCAATGCCACCAACCTAACAGATGAACCAATGTACTTGTACCACGGCGAAAAACGTTACAACTACCAGTACGAATCTTACGGTCGTACATTTGAGCTAGGTTTTACGTTTTCTTCTTTGTAAGGTGAACATATGAGCCTGCTTAACAGTAGGCTCATTGTTGAGGGTATTATGATTAATAAAACTATTTTGTATATTGCACTAACCGCATGTTTAGCAACGGTTGGTTGCACAGCTCAAAGTAACAAACAAAGCAGTACTGACGTCGCAAGTACCAGTAAAAAAGCCTCCGACAAGATTGAGTTTTTAGCTTTTGGTGATGGTGGTTATCATGTTGACTATCCAAAAACTAAACACATAACCAACCCTAAAAACAAGCAACAGTTTATAGCCGCAGAGCTTGCTGATTGGTTAGAAGATTATCGCCCTCGCGATGAATTTGACCATGCACCAATATATATTTATCCAGGCACTGAGATTGCTACAGAGCAAGGGGGCGCTCAGGCTGTGGGGATCGCAATGGCAAAATTGTGTGAAACAAAAGCGTGCCAATTTGCTATTCAGCTCGGTGATAACGTATACCCTGATGGTGCCGATGCTAATGATGGTAAAGACGACCAAAAACGTTTACACGACTTAGTGTATGCGCCGCTTGAGCCATTATTTAAAGCTGAGCCTAATTTAGTGGTGTATTCCGCATTAGGTAATCATGATTGGAAAAGCTCGCGCAAAGGCGTAGCGGTACAAACGCAATGGATGGCAGAGCAAGCGAACTTTCACCTAGACGAAAAAGGCTACTATAGCTACAAAATGGGTGAGCCGGGTAACGATGTAGAGTTTTTTGTACTCGATACCAATATGTTACTGGCAGGGCAAAGTTATTATGATGTGCCGCTAAACCCAGATGGCAGCGAAGCAGATGAGCAACAAGCAATACGTGATGGCCGCGCAGATCTTGAAGTACACGACCCCCATGAAGGGCCACAAAATGATGAAGACCTAGCTCAGCTTATATGGCTTGAACAAGGCATTGCAAACTCGACTGCTAAATGGAAACTGGTTTATGGGCATCATATTTTATGGTCAATTGGGGGCACTAAATATAGTGAAGGCCACGTACTGCGTAAATTACTAATGCCAACTCTTTGCAAATATGCAGATGGTTATATTGCCGGCCACGAGCATGACTTAGAGTTACTAACCGATGATTGCTCAAAGTTTGATACCGGTAATAGCGTTGGTAAATTGCCGCTGATCATTTCTGGCGCTGCGTCTAAAATGCGTGGTAAACATACCCCGTTTGCACAGTTTCAAGAACGCCAATATCCTGAATATGATTTGCTTTGGTCAAAAAGCTTTGTATGGGGGTTTAGTCATATCAGTTTGGATAATCAAGCCAATAAGCTTGATGTGAGCTTTTATACCACGCCACGAGATTTAACGGGCAGTATTATTGATGAAGGTAGTTTTAGTTTTTCTAAACGCACTCGATAAACTTATATTTTGCATAAAAACCAGTGTAACTACGCTGGTTTTTTGTTGTTTTAATGTGTAAAACTGTGCATTTTATTGCATATTTGTACATTTATTTACGGTTACGTAAATATTTGTAAGTTGAGGTAATGCTTTGTAAATCATGGAATTATTGCTTTTGTTAATGGTCAAATTTAAACTATTAACAATAAGGAATTGATTACATGCGTGGCCCGTTATTTAAAACTGCACTAACAACCTCTTTACTTGCAACCCTTACTGCGTGCTCTGGCGATGACTCAAGCTCGAGTAAAAGTGGTTATATCCAATTATACAATGGCTCTTATAATAGCCCGTACACCCGTTTATTTATCGAAGATGCTGAGCGCTCAGGCACTGATTTTGGTGGCGTTACCACTCGTCATAATTACAGTACTAATAACTATGATGTGAGCTTTAAGTACCTTGATGCAAACGACAGCTATATAACGATCAGTGAAAAAGCAGTTTCGGTAAAAGACGACATGACCCAATTATGGGTGATGGATGGCGATTTTTCAGAGCCAACATTCAGTGAGTTAAGTGTACCAACCGGCAGTGATGAAGGGGCTGTTAATTTAGGCTTCTTTAATATTGCCGGAGAAAACATTAGTTTTGATGTGTATTTAGCAAATGATGATGGCTTATTTGAAACCGCTGAGTTAATTGCATCACCACGGTATTTAAACGAACTGGCACTGCAAAGCTTTGATGAAGGATATTACACACTGTATTTAACTCAAAGCGGCAGTACTGATGTGCTATTTGAGTCTGCTTCGATTTACCTAAATGATGATGCCAGTTATGTTGCGATGATCAGATCAAGTTACGCCACTGAAGAACATGGTCTTACGCTAGATCTCGTTACTTCAAGCAATACCGTAACCACGCTCAAACATCAAAATGCCCAAGGGCAATTGCGTTTTATCAATACTATTGATGATTACCCGCAAACTAGCTTTAGTGCAACGCGGGGGAGCGCAAGCAGCACTTCGCAAGTAACCGCTAATGACAGCTACTCAAACTACATTGAGCTTGCTCCAAACAGTTACAGTATTGCTATGTTAGATGAGCAAGGAAATGCAATTGTTGATAACTTTTTACTAACCCTTGAGCGCGAGCAAAGTAATGTTGGTGTTTTTTATAAAGATAAAGATTACGGCCCGCGAATGATGACAGTAAAAGAAACCTTAACGCCAAGTAGCTACAGTCATAAGGTGACAGTCGTTAACTTAATTGATAGTTACGCGGGGCAAAATATTACTGACGTTGATGTGGTATTTACCCTCAATGGTGAAACCGTAGATGATGCTAAAAATATTATTGATGGCATCGATCAGTATGATCAAGAAGATCAGGTTGTCGATAATGAAATTTACACCACTTATGTGCTTTATGAAGATAATGGCCAGCAAATTGTACTCATGCAACAAGGCGATATGGACTTTAGCCAAGAAGGTAACTACATATTAATTCTTGAGCATGATGAAACAACCAGCACTGGCTATAAAATGACGCTAGAGCGAACGGTTACTGATTCGGTAGAGTAATCTTACTTTAATTTCAGCCTCGTAATAGCGAGGCTGAGATTTTTGGGTATATTTTCAATACACTTTACGTTATAAGGGAATATTAAAAGCAGTCAAGGATTGAAAAATGGACGATGTTTTAGGGCTCATAGTCATTTTATCGTTAGTTGTAGTCGCAGGCTCTATTGCCGGTTTTATTGCTTTAACGCAAATAAGTACGTTAAAGCAAGATATTGCGATGTTAAAAAAACAACTGCGTGGAGTCATGGTAGACAATACCGGGCAGCATCAAGTGTCGCTAGACATTGCTGCTAATATAACTGAGCCGCAAGTAGATCATCCGTTTACGCTAGAACAATCATCCCAAGCTGAGGCAACTTTACATCAGCAACCATCGGTAAAAAAATACGTAAACACCGCACCGAGTATAATAACAACTTCTCGCCCGAAACAAGCTTCTCCCTCAGTTATTGATATTTTCTTTAGTAAATTAAAAACACAGTTCCAAGAAAATTGGATGGCCTGGATTGGCGGCGTCGCGCTGGCCTTTGGTGGTATATTTTTAGCAAAATACAGTCTTGATGCCGGCTTATTATCACCAAGCTTACGACTCACCTTAGGGGGCTTATTTGGTGTCGCATTAATTGCCGGTGCCGAGTATTTACATAGAAAAGGTATTGTCTTCGAAGGCTTTAATAATTACGTGCCTGCAGCACTTGCAGGTGGCGGGTTTATTAGCTGCTTTGCATTAACGTTATTAGCTTATTCAAGCTATGCCATGTTAAGCCCAACCGTGGCGTTTGTGATGCTGGCAGTAATTGCACTGGCCGCAAGCTCTATGGCGCTGCGTTTAGGGCCTTTATTGGCCGTGCTTGGCATAGTTGGCGCTTACAGCGTGCCGATTTGGGTTAATACTGGCAGTGGTAATTTAGCTGCTTTACTGATGTACATTGGCTTTATCACTTTTGCTGCGGTATTAGTGGCGCAAAAGGTAAAACGTAATTGGCTGTGGTATTTACTATGGGCTGGGCATATTGGCTGGTATTGGGTGGCACTGAGTGTAATCAATACGCAGCAATATTGGATTGTTGGTGGTTTTGCACTGCTCTCTATTATTGGTTTAATTGCCATAGCTCGATTAGGTTTAACTTTGCGTTTATTAGAATATCGCCCACATAGTTTACAGCGATTATTAAAATTACAGCCGGATCATCCGTTATTGTTAGCGATAGTAATTCCTTTATTGCTGGCGATAATGACAGAGGCGGTGAGCTTACAATGGCAAATAGTGATGGTGTGTTTAATCGTCATGCTGTTATTTTTAGTGCTGCAAAATAGTCGTTGGGATCTTTGGCAAGGTGTGGCGTTAGTGGTTGCGATGTTATTAGTCTTTAGCCAACAACGTTATAGTGTCGATAGCAATGATCATTTGTTTGTATTTAGGGAAATGTATGGCGTAGGGTTATTACTTGCGGTTGGGCTTTGTCTATACGGGCTTTATTTTGGCGCGCGTTACTATAAACGTTTAACGTTTCATTTAGTGGCTGCGTTTAGTGTGTTTACCTTGATTGCAACGCTCTATACCATAATACCCGAGCAAGGCTTAGGCGTTGCGTATCCGCTATGGACTGTATTTTTGCTAGTTACGAGTGGTGTATTAATTAAACGCGCACAAACAGCTCACACTCAATGGCAGCAGTTTAGTTATTGGGTTGGCGCTAATGCTAATATAACTCTTTGTTTAACTATGTTATTAGCCGATAGCGGGTTAACCCTCGCACTGGCTGCTCAAGTGTTGGTTATTAGCTATCTGGTGAAACGCCATGATGTGCCTATGCCGCATTGGCCTATTAAAGTGCTGGTGGCTGTGGTGCTGGCAAGGCTAACCTTTGCACCGTGGACGGCACATTATTTTGATCTAACCATATTTTCAATGCATTGGAGCGCAATTGTGTATCCATCAGCGGTTGGGTTATTTTGGTTTGCCGCAAAACAGTGGCAACAAACAGATATGAAAATTTGGCTCGAAGGGGCTGCATTACATTGCTTAGCATTATTTATCACCACCGAGACCAGCTATCAACTAGTCGGGCATTATCCACAGCTTACTTCTTTAAGCTTTTATGAGCAGGTATTACTCAGTTGTAATTGGTTAGCACTTGGCTGCGTTTATTTGCATCGGTCACGCAGCGCAGGGCAACTGGGTAAACTTTATCGCATTGCAGGGCTTGCACTTGCGGGACTCGCTGGCTTGTTGTTGATAAGTACAGCATTATATGAAAATCCACTATTTATACGCCTTTACGTTGGTGAGATGCCATTATTTAATTGGCTGTTATTAACCTGGCTCGTACCAAGTATTCTTACACTGTGGTTGGCTAAATTAGTTAAACCACTTAATGCTAAGTTTAGTCAAATAGTTCTGGGTGCATCAGGCTTATTAGCAGTGTTAGCTATCAACACATTGATCCGCCAATATTGGCAAGGCGGGTTCATTTATCTTGATAAAGCGACCAGTGACGCCGAGCTATACAGCTATTCGATCATTTGGTTATTACTTGGCGCGTTGGTGGTCATTACCGGGCATTTAAAACAACAGTTGCTACTACAAAAAGTCGGCTTAGGCATTCTCGGCGCGGTTATCGTGAAGGTATTCTTAATTGATATGGCAAGCCTGACCGGCTTGCTCAAAGCTGTATCATTTATTGGTTTAGGCCTGTCGCTCGTTGGCCTAAGCTGGCTGTTTCAAAAGCTCAGGAGTAAAGCACCAGCGGGGTAATTTAACTCAAGCAGTACACTCAATAAGATTGTTGGGTGTACTTAGTTATGTTGTTTAACGCCAATCTGTTCTAACCTTTTGCCTAGCGCCTAGCGCCTAGCGCCTAGCGCCTAGCGCCTAGCGCCTAGCACCT